>NZ_JBOBDQ010000019.1:0-96838 GCF_050586565.1 Pseudomonas sp. WC1 | reverse complement strand
TTATGCGTCACCATAGCAAATGAATGTGCGTATAACTTTCAAGACACACGCTGTGTAAGTCAAAGTCAAAGTCAAAGTCAAAGTCAAAGTCAAAGTCAAATGCGGTTGGCGTGGGTTTTTACAGTTGTAAGCGCATTCATTTGCTATAATGACGCTTATTCACCCTTTCGCCACCCGGCGAGTCACTTTTTGTCAAACGCGACAAAAAGTAACCAAAAAACGCTGCGCTCCATTCATCCGGCCCTCCGCTTCGCTCCGGGTCCCCTCTCTCCGGCCTTGCTCCCGGGAGGACCGCGCTGAACGCCCCATCCTGGGGCGCAGCGCTTGACGGGCATCCATGCCCGTCACCTCCCTCCGCAAGGCCTGCGTTCGGCCTCCTGAAGTCGCGAAGTTACGGGCGGCGCCTGGGCTGACGCAGCTGTCGCTAGCTGGGCAAGGCGTTAGACTCTTTATCGGCAACGGCAACGGCAACGGCAACGGCAACGGCAACGGCAACGGCCCCAGCCATTCGCGTCAATGCGTCTGCCAGATCCCATTGCTACGTTCGCAATCACTGCGCGCCTGCCCCAGGCTTGGGGTGTCGTAGTAGTAGGTGATAATCCGCGCATCCTTGGGCACGGCCGGCCGTGTCGAGGGCTCGCCGCGCCCTGCGGCATCAGGATTGGCCAGGGTTTCCTGGGGCAGCGGGGCGATGCAGCTGCCCACGCTGCCATCAGCGCAACGCTCGACCTTGCGTTTCTGGCTGTTGAGCATCTCCTTGCTCTCGTTGCTGCACGACCAGGCGATCGCTTCAGCCGGCATGTTGCCGTAGCTGTAGCAGGTATGCTGCTGGACCGGCTTGACCGCCTCGCTGGACGAGCGGGTGACCACGTCGCAGCCCTCGGCCAGCACCTGCCCGCTGAGCAGGCAGCCCAACAATGCCACACACACAATGAACCGCATGACGAACCTCCCGGGCCCGTGGGGCCCTCAGCGCTTGTCCAGGGCTGGCTCGGCCTGTCGGCGCAGGGCCTTGGCGCGCTTCTCCAGGATCAGGTAGGTAATCACCGCCAGCAACAGCGGGATCAGGTAGTACAGCGTCCGATACCCCAGCAATGCGGCCACCAGCGTGCCCTGGCCCAACTGTCCGTGCAGCAGGGCAAGGAACACCGCCTCCAGCACCCCCAGCCCGGCAGGAATATGCGCCACTACCCCTGCCACGCAACTGATCAGCAACACCCCCAGTACCGAGGGATAGAACAGCGCAGGCGGCAGCAGCAGGTGGATCAGCGCCGCCATCAACGCCCAGTTGCTCGCGCCCAGCGCCACTTGGCACAACGCCAGGCGCAGGCTCGGCAGGGTCACTTCATGCCCGCGCAGATGCCATGTGCGTCGCTTGGCAAATGCACAGGCGAGCAGGTAGCTCGCCGCGACCGCCACCATCAGCACACCGATCAGGCGCAAGCCGCCGGCC
Organism: Pseudomonas sp. WC1; assembly: GCF_050586565.1. Classification (NCBI taxonomy): domain Bacteria; kingdom Pseudomonadati; phylum Pseudomonadota; class Gammaproteobacteria; order Pseudomonadales; family Pseudomonadaceae; genus Pseudomonas; species Pseudomonas sp. WC1. Next base: position 95,385 of record NZ_JBOBDQ010000019.1, on the reverse strand, counting down.
CCCACCGCCCAGCTTGCCGGCAACTTCACCAGGCCCAGGGCGAACACCGTGCCGGCCAGCAGCAAATAGCCCATCCAGTTGGTCAACAGACCCAGGGTGAGGATGCGGGTGATGGTCGCGGTGTCCAGCCCCAGCCGGCTGTACAGGCGGTAGCGCAGTGCCACGCCGCCGACCCAGGTGGTGAAATTGAGATTGAACGCGTAGCAGACAAACGCCACCGGCAGCACCTGACGGGCTGGCAACCGGTGACCGGTGTAGGCGCGGGCGAGCAGGTCGTAGCTGGCGAACACCAGGTAGCTGCACAGGGCCAGCAACAGGCCAAGGACCAGGGTGGAAGGTCGATAGGCCAGCAGCGACTCGTGCACCTCGTTCCAGTCCAGGTTGCGTGCCAGGGTGAACAGCAGCACCGGGATCAGCACCAGGAACAGCAGGGTGAGCAGGCGCATGCCCCAGGTCTGCCAGCGTGGCTTGGCCATCAGGTCTTGCCCCCGTTGAAGTCCGCCGGCGCTTCGCTGTCCGCCTGCAGCGACTGCAGGCGCTGCCGGTGCGCGGGGAACCAGCCGGCGATGCGCGGGAAGTAGCGGGTGATGTGAAAGCCCAGGAATATCAGCGGCGCGCGCCACCAGTAGCCACGCACCATGCGTTCCAGGGTCACGCGCTTGCAATGCGCGGCGGTCAGTTCGCTCAGGTGGCGGTACAGGCCATCGTTGAAGGCGCGGTCGCGGATCATCAGGTTGGCTTCGAGGTTGAACGACAGGCTCAGCGGGTCGAGGTTGCTCGAGCCCACAGTGGACCACTCGTCGTCCACCAGTGCCACCTTGCCGTGCAACGGGCGCTGGCAGTACTCATGGATCTGCACATTGTCGCGCAACAGGTAGTTGTAGAGCAGCCGCGACAGGGCGCGTACCCAACGCATGTCCGGTTGCCCCTGGAGGATCAGGGTCACCGCAACGCCGCGCCGGGCAGCATTGCGCAGCTCGCGCAGCAAGCGGTAGCCGGGAAAGAAATAGGCGTTGGCCACGACGATGCGTTGCCGAGCTTCACGGAAGACTTGCAGGTAGCACACCTCGATGTCGGTGCGATGGCGGCGGTTGTCGCGTTCCACCAGTACGGCGCTGGCCGAACCTGCGACGTCACCGCCCGGCACGACCGCGCTTGGGTCACCCAGCGCGGGGGCGAGCATCCGGCAGCTGGAGGCGTGCACCTGGGCCACTACCGGGCCTGTGACTTCCACGGCGTAGTCCTGCTTGGCCTGCGGGCCGAAGTCGCCGAGATGATCGGCACTGTAGTTGATACCGCCAATGAACGCGCGCTGGCCGTCGATCACCAGGATCTTGCGGTGCAGACGCCGGAACAGGTTGGTGCGCATGCCGGCCAGACGCGGCTGCGGGTCGAATGCATGGAAGCGCACCCCGGCCTCGGTCATCGAGGCAATGAACCCGTCAGGCAGGTCGGCGGTGCCGTAGCCGTCAACCGCCACTTCCACCCGCACGCCGCGCCGCGCCGCGTCGATAAGCGCCAGGCGCAGCGGCTGGCCGACCTTGTCGTCGTAGATGATGAACGTTTCCAGGAGGATCTCCTCCCGCGCTTGGGCGATCGCCTCGAACACGCGCGGGTAGTACTGCTCGCCATTGATCAGCAGTTCGACGTGGTTGCCATCGCTCCAGGTCTGCTTCATAGCGTCACCTGCGCTACCAGCGGGGCATGGTCGGAAAGGTGGGACCACGGGTACCTGGACAACACCCGTGCCTCGCACGCCTGGGCATTGCGCAGGTAGATGCGGTCCAGGCGCAGCAGCGGCAGGCGCGCGGGAAAGCTGCGCGCCGGCCTGCCGAAGGCTTCGACCAGCGACACCGACAGCCGCGCATCGGCCTTCAGCCGCCAGTCGTTGAAGTCGCCGGCGACAATGACCGGATCGTCCGGTGGCAGGCGCTCGAGCAAGGTCAGCAGCAGGTCGACCTGACGCTGGCGGTGGTCCTCGCGCAGGCCCAGGTGCACACAGATCGCGTGCACCTGCTCATGACCGGGCACTTCAAGCTGGCAGTGCAACAAGCCGCGCTCTTCATTGCCGTGAATCGACACGTCAAGATTGTCATAGGCGCGGATCGGGAACTTGGACAGCAGCGCGTTGCCATGGTCGCCATGGGGGTAGACCGCATTACGTCCGTAGGCGAACTGCGGCCACATGCTGTCGGCAAGAAATTCGTACTGCGGGGTCTGCGGCCAGGCCGGATGGCGCTCGGCATGCCGTTGGTGGCTGCCATGCACTTCCTGCAGGAACACCAGGTCGGCGCCGGTGGCGCGCACCGCCTCGCGCAGCTCCGGCAGGATGAAGCGGCGGTTGAACAGGGTGAAACCCTTGTGCACGTTGAGGGTCAGCACTGTCAGACGGTGCACGGCCGTGACCTTGTCGATGATGCGGTCGGGGGCGGGTAGGGTGCCGTTCATAGTGACTCCTGCGGCTCGACGCCGGGCTCGGTCACCAGTTCGCCGTCCAGGCCAAGCTTGCCCAGCAGGCGACGCGCATCGTAGGGGGCATGCACCTTCTGGTCGTTGTCGAAGTAGCAGTACACGTCACGCGAGGCGCGCTTGACCGGGGCACGACGGATGACGCGCTGGGCATCCTCCGGCTGGCCGCCCGCGGCCCAGGCCTGGATGCGCAGGCGCCAGCGACGCAGCGCGCTGGCGGTGTACCCGCTGCTGTAGAGCTCGACATCGCCATGCAGGCGCAGGTAGACGAAATCGGCCGTGACTTCCTCGACACAGGGCCATTTGCCGGCACTGTCGGCGACCACCAGCGCGACCTTGTGCTTGCGCAGCAAGTTGATGAAGGTGTCGCAGAGGAAGCTCGGATGGCGGATCTCCACGGCATGGCGCAAGTGCGCATTGCCACGGATGGCAGTACCACCATTGTCCTGCAGGCGTTCGGCCGCGTGCCGGGCACAGGCGCGCGCAGCCTTGCGATCGCGGGGCAGCAGGTCGAGGAAAGCGCTGAAGCGCTGGGCGTCGAACTTCATGCTCGGGGGAAACTGCCAGAGGAACGGCCCCAGCTTGTCGCCCAGCAGCAATGGCCCGGAGGCAAAGAAATTGGCCAGCGGCTCGTCGATGTCGCGCAGCCGTCGCACATGGGTGATGTAGCGCGGCGCCTTGACCGAGAAGACGAATCCTTCAGGTGTTTCATCGCGCCACTGGCGGTAGCGCTCGGGTGTCTGCAACGCGTAGAACGAGCCATTGATCTCGATGCTATTCACCGCCCGAGAGGCGAATGCCAGCTCATCGTCCTGGCGCAGACCCTTGGGGTAGAAGTCCTTGCGCCATGGGCCATAGCGCCAACCGGAAATACCAATGCGGATCTCGCTCACGAGGGCTCCCTTTCGTTCGTGCACTCTTGACTAGCGACCGGCATCGCGGCGTCAGGGTTCAGCGGGAATGACGAGTGGCCAGTGACGCAAAACCCGGAACTTTACCTGCCTTGCGGCCCTCCACCGCAGAGGGAAGCAGCCAATGGAGGAAATGCCGATGAACAGCGAGACAGAACCGGGGGAAGTGCAGGCGCCGCCAGCACCGACCGAGGCAGACGACGAAGAACCCGAGGTGCTCCCGGACGACCCTGACATCGAGGGCCTGCCCGGAGAAACCCGGCAGCCGGCCTGAAGGAGCGCTAGCCATGAAATTCGATCGTTTCGCCCAATGGCTGGCCAACCGCAGCGGACGTCCACTGACCTTTGCCGTGGCATTGCTACTGATCATCCTTTGGGGCGTGAGCGGACCGCTGTTCGATTTCAACGACACTTGGCAACTGGTGATCAACACCTCGACCACCATCATCACCTTCCTCATGGTGTTCCTGATCCAGAACACCCAGAACCGCGACAACGACGAACTGCACATCAAGGTCGACGAACTGCTGCGCACCACCCAGCGGGCGCACAAGGCCCTGCTCGACCTCGAGGACATGGGGCCGGCCGAACTGCATGCGCTGCGCAAGCAGTACCAGCAACTGGGCGAGCACGACCAAGCGGCGCCGGGCAACAATGCACCGGCCAAGGGCACCCCTGACTGACCCTGGAGGACGGCATGGCCAGACACATCATCCACTACACCGGCCCGATCAATTCCGCGACCTGCGGCAACCTCATCAACACCTGTTCCAAGGCGTTGCAGCAGGGCGCAGAGGTGCTGCAGATCAACATCGCCACCATGGGCGGCGAATGCAGCTACGGTTTCACCCTGTACAACTTCCTGCGCTCACTGCCGGTGCCGGTGCACACCCACAACCTGGGCACGGTCGAATCGATGGGCAACATCCTGTTCCTGGCAGGCAGTCACCGCACCGCCTGCGCCTTCAGCAAGTTTCTGTTCCACCCGTTTCACTGGACCCTGCATGGCTCGGTGGACCATGCACGGATGGCCGAGTACGCCATGAGCCTGGACTATGACCTGCGCCTGTATGCGCAGATCGTCGCCGAGCGCACCGAGGGTGCGAGCGAGCGGCTCGATGTGCCGCGCTACCTGATGGCCTATCCGCGAATCCTGGGGCCCCAGGAAGCGCTCACCTGCGGGATGATCCAGGCCGTGGACGAGCTGCCGATCGAGGCCGATGCCGTACAGTGGAGCGTCCATGCCTGAGCCGTGGCGGCACTGGCCCCGCAGCCGGTCAGGGCGATGGCCGGGGCCTAGCGCAGGTTCCCCAGGGCAAGTGTCCGAGGGCCAGTTGCCGGCAAGCGTGGTGCATGGGGCGTCTCCTTCGTGCTTGGCCTGGCGGATAAGTGCCGTCGGTCAGAACCCTGGCACACCAAATGAGTCGTTGGCCTGCGCCCCTGTTCGTAATTGAGTGCACGGCATCTTCGCGCGGCACGTCCAACCTAGCGTAAAGGAGAAACGTCATGGCTCGTGACCAGGATCAGACCGGACAACGCGGCGGCACCAAGCAGACCAATCCCGGCAACTTCGCCAACGATCGTGAAAGGGCCTCCCGGGCGGGCCAGAAGGGCGGCCGCAACTCTGGCGGCAACTTCGCCAATGACCGCGCCCGCGCCTCCGAGGCCGGTCGCAAAGGTGGCCGCAACAGCCACGGGAACGCCAGCGGTTCGTAACCTTGCGGGCCCTCTCTTGCTGTTGTCGGACATTTTTTGAATTTTCATGGAACAACGTGATCTGTCAGAAAGTCATCCATGGAGAAGAGGAGGGCCTGCGTCAATGCCAAGTCCCCAGTTGTTTACCATCGAATACCTGCTGCATGGTCAGCCACGGCGTTTCATCATCCGCCAGGAACACATGGACAATGCCGAGGCCTGGCATTGGGCGAGTTGCGACGCGGGTTTGGGGATCATTCCGAAGTTCGGACGCGAGCGCATCAAGAAAGTCAGCCGGCCCATGGCCGAACGGCATGGGATCACCGAAGTGCGCTGGCGGGTGTGAGCCGGCGCGGATGGTTGCAGACAATCGTCGATATGCGCATCAGTGTGAGAGCGGGCCTGGCCCGCTCTCACACTGCCATGCACACTCAGGTGCCTGACTCCGGATCGCTGGCCGGTACCCCGGGACGGTTCTCTTCCTCGGTCAGGTCGGGGTCGGCATCCGGGTCGTCGGCCTGATCGTTGCGTCGGTCTGGCTCGAGTTCCGGCCAGTCGCTCTGCACATCGCCACCACCCATCCAGTGTTTCGTGCTCATGTCGTCATCCTCTCCTCAGCGTGAAAAAACGGCCCACGCTCGGGCAGGCCGAACACAGGAGTGAACATCGCCACCCTCATGGATTAGGAGGTTGCAAAGCGCTTGAAGGGTCGATTGCATGCCACTGTGCGCCGACCAGCGGTCGCTCAGTTTCCGGAATATTTCACCGCGGCGGCCGTGCGGGTCGGCACATTGAGGGTCTTGAGCAGCGACGACACATGGATGCGCACGGTGAATGGCGAGATGTCCAGCGCCCGGGCGATCTCCTTGTTGGTCTTGCCCTGGGCGATCAGGCGCAGTACGTCCTGTTGGCGGTGAGTGAGCTGTTCCAGCTCGCTGGGGGCATCGAGATGCGGTAACAATCCGCTGGGGGCGTAGTCGACCACCACTTCGCCGTCGCGAATGGCAAGGATGGCGGCGCCGATCGCCTCGGGGCTGACGCTCTTGCCGATGAAGCCATCGACGCCGGCGGCCATGACTTCGCAGATCACCTGCGGGTCGTCGACCATCGATACAACGATCAGCGTGGTGCGCTGCAATTGTCGGCGCAGCTCGGCGAGGCGGCCGATGCAGGTGAGGCCGGGGAAGCGCAGGTCGAGGATCAGGGTGTCGGGCGTCTCGCCCATGGCGGCCAGCCTGAGCACGTCAGCGAGGCTGCCAGCTTCCTCCAGGCGCGCCTCGGGCAGAATGCGCCGTACGGTGTTGACCATGGCCTCCCTGAACAGCGGATGGTCATCCGCCACGATGATGCGGCAACTCACGTCGTGGAACTCCCTGTCAGCCGACACATGCTAATTTAGCAGTCACCTGCGGTTTTTTCCCACGCAGCGTGCCGCAAATGCCGACTGGCGCACAAGGACGTTACCCATGAAGTTCGAGAAGAACAACGAGCTGGACCAGGCCAACCTGCGCATCATCGTCGCCTCTTGTGCGATCACCTACGTGGCGTTGCTGGGTTTCCTGCCGGGCCGCTCGCCCGCCACCTACCTGCCGGTGCTGCTCTACTACGCGGGGTTCGTGGTGGTGTCGATCGGCATGCGCCAGGCGATCAAGCGTTGGCCGGGACACTACCCGGCGCGGCGCATCTTCGGCATGCTGGGCGATTACACCGGCACCAGTTTCGGCCTGGTGGTTGGCGGTGAAACCGCACTGCCGCTGTATGCAGTGATGGTCTGGATCAACCTGGGCAACGGCATGCGCTTCGGCTCGCGCTACCTGGCCATCGCCACCGTGCTGGCCCTGGCCGCGCTGGTTGTGGTGTGGCAACTGACCCCCTATTGGCAGGAACAGCCGTTCCTGCTGCCGATGCTGCTGACCACCAGCACCCTGATTCCGTTCTATGCCCACCTGCTGCTGGAGCGCACGCGCAAGGCCACAGCCCTGGCCGAGGCGGCGACCCGCGAGAAATCGCGCTTCCTGGCCCAGGCCAGTCACGACCTGCGCCAGCCGATCCACTCCATCGGCCTGTTCACCGCCTGCCTGCGCGAAGCGCGGCTGGGCGAGGAGGAGCGGCGCCTGGTGGACAGCATTGATCGCTCGCTGCTCAACGTTTCGCAGTTGTTCCGTTCGATCCTCGACCTGTACACCCTGGACAACGGCCGGGTGCAGCCCAAGTGGGAAACCTTCGCCGTGGATGGTTTCCTGCGCGAGTTGTTGCGCCAGAACAGTGAGGCGGCGCGCTGGGCCGGGGTCGAGATGCGCCTGGTGCCCAGCCGCCACTGGACACGCGCCGACCCGGGGATGCTCGCGACCATGGTGCAGAACGTGCTGTCGAACAGCTTCAAGTATGCCGCCGGGCGCCCGTTGCTGATCGGCGTGCGGCCACGCGGCGAGGGCCTGGCCATCGTCGTCTGCGACCAGGGCCGGGGCATTGCCGAAGAGCACCAGGGCCGCGTGTTCGAAGAGTTCTACCGGGTGCGCGAGGCGCGTGACAAGGACGTCGAGGGCGTCGGCCTGGGGCTGGCCATCGTCAAGCGCCTGGGGCAACTGATGGGTTTGGCGGTCAGCCTGCGCTCGCGCCAGGGACATGGCACCACGCTGACCTTGCAAGGGCTGCCCAAGGTGCCGGCACAAGTGCCACGGGCCGTTGCCGACCAGGCCGTGCAGGCAGGCATGCTCACCGGTTTGCGGGTGTGCCTGGTGGAGGATGACCACAACGTCCTGCAGGCCACCAGTGCCCTGCTGCAACGCTGGGGGTGCGAGGTGCAGGCCGAGAGCTCGCCCTTTGGCCTGGCCAGTGACTGCGATGTGATCGTTGCCGACTACGACCTCGGCCCGCAGGCCACCGGCATCGACTGCATCGACCAGTTGCGCGCGCAACGCGGCGCCGAAGTGCCGGCGCTGATCATGACGGGCCATGATCTCGACAGGCTGCAGGGCGCCCTGCAGGCACGGGGTATCGCGGTACTGGCCAAGCCGGTGCGCCCGGCGGAGCTGCGTGCGGCCCTGCGGGGTTTGCGTGAGAGCGTGGCGGCGCCGGTCGTCTAGGCCGGCGCCCTCGACCCTCACTGGAAGACCGGCGCCTGGCCTTCTTTCCAGCAGGTGGGGGATGGCGTGTAGATACCCATGCCGGCCACGGCCACCAGGCCGCCGCTGGGCACCTGGCAGTCGTACTGGCCCTTGCTGGTGCTGGCGGTGAAGTAGGTGGTGTTGGAGTCGCTGCGCAGGTTGCTGACCTTGCTCACGGGCACGCCCAAGGTGACCTCGGTGCGTTGCTTGAGGGTGTCGGCACTGGGGCTGGCGGTCTGGCAGCCGGCCACGGCGGCAAGGGCGCTGAGCAGGACGAGGGACTTGAAGGGGAAGGACTTGAGGATCATTGCGTTGCTTCCTTGGCATTGTTCTCGGTACGGCGCCCGCGCCGCCAGGAAGGGGGCTGGCGGTGGGACGCTGGACCGACTATAGCGCCAGGGAAACGTTGCGCGATGTAGGGCGGATGTGCGAGGTGGCATTTTGCCTTGATTGGGTTGCGGGATGCCTGCCATCTGACTGCATGCAGGCATCTCGCCGCCCACTCGCAGTCAGCGCTTGAGCACCAAGGTCAGAATGTCATAACTGGCCACCAGCTCACCCAACTGGTTGGTCACTTCCACATCCCAGGCCACCACGCCTTGCGCCTGCCCCTGAGGGCTGGTCTTGCCCTGGTCGATCTTGCGCTTGCAGGTCAGGCGCGCCTGGATGGTGTCGCCGATGCCCACCGGGGTGATGAAGCGCAGCGTGTCCAGCCCGTAGTTGGCCAGCACCGGCCCTTCGCCGGGGCTGACGAACAATCCGGCGGCCGCCGACAGCACGAAGTAGCCGTGGGCGATGCGCTTGCCGAACTGCGACTGTTTGGCGGCGATCTCGTCGAAGTGCATGTAGAAGTGATCGCCCGACAGGCAGCCGAAGTTGACCAGGTCGGCCTCGGTCACTGTGCGCCGGTGGGTCAGCAGCGACTCGCCGATGCGCAAGTCATCGAAATGGCGGCGGAACGGGTGCACCTCGGTTTCGATCACCTCGGCCCCGCGCACGTACTCGCCGGTCACCGCCATCAGCATGCTCGGCGAGCCTTGCACCGCGGCTCGCTGCAGGTAGTGCTTGACCGCGCGCAGGCCGCCCAGCTCCTCGCCGCCGCCGGCACGGCCGGGGCCGCCGTGCTTGAGCTGTGGCAACGGTGAGCCATGCCCGGTGGATTCCTTGGCCGCCTCGCTGTCGAGTACCAGCAGCCGCCCGTGCCAGGCCGCAGCCACCGGGATGGCCTTGGCCGCCACGCCACGGTCGGCGGTGACCAGGCTCGCCACCAGGCTGCCCTTGCCGCGGGCGGCCAGGGCCAAGGCCTCGTCGAGGTCGTCGTAGGCCATCAGCGTGCTGACCGGGCCGAACGCTTCGATATCATGGGCACCGCCCTCGGCATGCGGGTCGCGGGCCAGCAGCAGGGTCGGGGCGCAGAATGCCCCCTCGGCCACGCCATCGCCGACCGGGGTGAAACCGTCACTGGCGCCCAGCAACTGCTCGCAGGTGGCCAGCAACTGGCGCACGCGCTCGGCGACATCACGCTGCTGGTCATGGGAGGCCAGCGCCCCCATGCGCACGCCCTCCACCGAAGGATCGCCCACCACTACCTTGCGCAGCCGTTCGCGCAGGCGAGTGGCCACCGCGTCGATGTGCCTGGCGGGGACGATGGCGCGGCGGATCGCCGTGCATTTCTGCCCGGCCTTGGTGGTCATTTCCCGCGCCACTTCCTTGATGTACAGCTCGAACTCCTCGCTGTCAGGGCTCACGTCCGGGCCAAGGATGGCGCAGTTCAGCGAGTCGGCCTCGGCGGTGAAGGGCACCGAGTTGCGGATCAGGTTCGGGGTGACGCGCAGCTTAGCTGCGGTGTCGGCGGAGCCGGTGAAAGTCACCACGTCCTGCCCCTGCAGGCGCTCGAGCAGGTCACCGGTGCTGCCGATCACCAGTTGCAGGCTGCCGGCCGGCAGCAGGCCCGACTCGTTCATCAGGCGTACCACGGCCTCGGTCAGGTAGCTGGTGGACGTGGCAGGCTTGACGATGCACGGCATGCCGGCCAGAAAGGTCGGGGCGAATTTCTCCAGCATCCCCCAGATCGGGAAGTTGAAGGCGTTGATATGCACGGCCACGCCCGCACGCGGCACCAGGATATGGCTGCCGGCGAAATGGCCTTGCTTGCCCAGGGGGATCGCCGGGCCTTCATGCACCAGGTTGCCCGACGGCAGCTCGCGCCGGCCCATGCTCGAATAGGCGAACAGCGTGGCGTTGCCGCCTTCGATGTCGATCCAGCTGTCGGCGCGGGTGGCGCCGCTGTGATGGGACAGGGCGTAGAGCTGCTCCTTGCGCTCGGCCAGGTACAGCGCCAGGGCCTTGAGGCGGGCGGCGCGCTGCTGGAAATCCATGGCCAGTAGCTGCTTCAGGCCCTGGGCGCGGGCAAAGTCCACGGCCTCGGCGAAGTCCGGGCGTTCCTCGTGGCTGTAGGCCAGAACGTGACCGTCGAGGGCGCTGCGCAGGGCCTGGGCGCCGTGCTGGCCGATCCAGCGGCCGGCGATGAAGCTTTGCAGGGTAGTGGCGGCGGACATGCTGTTCTCCTTTGAAGGGCGCGCTTACCAGAGCGCCAGGGTGTAGCCGATGATCAGGCGATTTTCGTCCACGGCATTGGTCAGGCCATTGCCGGAGCGGAAGGTAACGTTGCGCCAGCGCAGGCTGACGTCCTTGAACGGACCGCTCTGGATCACGTAGGTGATGTCGGTGTCGCGTTCACGCTCGCGGCCATTGTTGACCGTGGTGGTTTCGGCGTGGCGGCCGTCTGTGTAGCGGGTCATGAAGCTCAGCCCGGGGATGCCCATGGCCACGAAGTCGTAGTCGTAGCGCAGCTGCCAGGAGTCGAGCCCAGCGCGGGTGAAGGTGTTGTAGGTGACCAGGTTGACGGTGTACGGATCGCCGCCGTTGAGGAACGGGAAGGCGCTGTCGCCGGACATCTGCTGCCAGGTGGCGGTGAACTTGTGGGCCTTCACGCCCAGGGTGAACATGGCGTTGAAGTTGCGGTTGTCGATCTTGCCCGCGCGCTCGGCGCCGTCGCCGCGGCTGTCGAAGTAGCGCAGGTCGCTGCGCAGGCTGACGCCCTCGGCCAAGGGTTGGGTATGCAGAAAACCGACGTATTGCTGGCGGTAGATGTCCTCGAGCTTGGCGTAGTAGTAGCTGACGCTGGCCTGCGGAGTGATGGCGTAGCTGCCGCCGCCGAAGTCGAAGTGGTCGCTGCTGGCGGCGCCGTAGCCGATATCATCGCGCCCGGACGAGTCGCGCAGGTTGGCCTTGGTCAGGCGGCCGCCGTTGAAGGTCAGGCCGTCTAGTTCCTGGCTGGTCAGCAGGCCGCCCTGGAAGGTCGAGGCCAGCAGGCGGGTATCGTTGTACACCACCACCGGCAGGATCGGTTGCAGCGTGCCCAGGCGCAGGGTGCTCTTGGAGACCCGCAGCTTGGCGGTCAGGCCCAGCTCGCTGTAGTCATCCACCGGCTCCAGGCTGTTCGGCCCGTAGGGCAGCAGGCCGGTGTTGCGTCGGTCGCGGCTGGAGTCGAGCTTGATGCCCAGTTGGCCCATGGCGTCCACCCCGACACCAACCGGCCCCTCGGTGAAACCCGATTCGAAGCGGGCGGTGAAGCCCTGGCCCCATTCCTCGGCCTTGCTCTGCGGGGCGTTGCCCTGGCGGAAGTCACGGTTGAGGTAGTGGTTGCGCAGTTCGAGGCGGGCGTGACTGTCAGCGATAAAGTCCGCCATGGCCGGCAACGGCAGGGCGAGGGTGGCCAGCCAGGCGGCTGACTTGAGGTGTGTGCGGTTCATTGTTGTTGTACCCGACATTGTTATTGTTCTTGAGGTCAGTGCTTGCTGGCACCGGCGGCGCCGATACCGGTCATGGAGCGGATGAACTGGGCCAGGTAGCGCCCACGCTCTTCGCGCGCTTGTTCCGAGCTGTCGGTAACCGAGAAGGCCCAGGCCGCGAGGAAGGCCAGCGACATGGAGAACAGCGCCGGGTTGCTGTAGGGGAACAGCGCCCGTTTGTTGTGCAGCACGTTGACCCACACCGCCGGGCCCAGCACCACCAGCACGATCGCCGAGACCAGCCCGGCCAGGCTGCCGCCCACCGCGCCACGGGTGGTCAGGCCCTTCCAGAACATCGAGAGCAGCAGCACCGGGAAGTTGACCGAGGCGGCCACCGCCAACACCAGGCCGGAGAGGAAGGCGATGTTCTGCGACTCGAACAGCAGCCCCAGCAGCACCGCGAACAGGCCGATCCCCAGGGTGGCCAGGCGCGACACGCGCATCTCTTCCTGCTCGCTGGCCTGGCCCTTGCGCACCACGCAGGCGTACAGGTCGTGGGACACCGCCGAGGCGCCGGACAGCGCAAGGCCCGCGACCACGGCGAGAATGGTGGCGAAGGCCACCGCCGAGATGAATCCGAGGAACAGGTTGCCGCCCACCGCCTGGGCCAGGTGCACCGCGACCATGTTGCCGCCGCCGATGATCGCCCCCGTGGCGTCGCGGTAGGACGGCTCGGTGCCGACCATGACGATGGCGCCGAAGCCGATGACGATCAGCAGCAAATAGAAGTAGCCGATGAAACCGGTGGCGTAGAACACGCTCTTGCGCGCTTCCTTGGCGTCGCTGACGGTGAAGAAGCGCATGAGGATATGCGGCAGGCCGGCAGTGCCGAACATCATGCCCAGGCCCAGGGAAATGGCGTCCACCGGATTGGACAGCAGCGCGCCCGGCGCCATGATCGCCTGGCCCTTGGCGTGCACGGCCACGGCGCTGGCGAACATCGCCTCGGTGCTGAAGCCGAAATGCCTGAGCACCATGAATGCCATGAAGGTCGTGCCGCAGAGCAGCATCACCGCCTTGATGATCTGCACCCAGGTGGTGGCGAGCATGCCGCCGAAGGTGACGTACAGCACCATCAGCGCACCCACCAGCATCACCGCGTACAGGTAGCTGATGCCGAACAGCAGCTCGATCAGCTTGCCGGCGCCGACCATCTGCGCCACCAGGTACATCAGCGCCACGGCCAGGGTGCCGAAGGCCGAGGTCAGGCGCACCGGAGCCTGGGCCAGGCGGTAGGAGACCACGTCGGCGAAGGTGTACTTGCCCAGGTTGCGCAGGCGTTCGGCGATCAGGAACAGGATGATCGGCCAGCCGGCCAGCACGCCCAGGGCATACAGCAGGCCGTCGTAGCCGTTCATGAACATCATCGCCGAGATGCCCAGGAAGGACGCGGCGCTGATCATGTCGCCGGCGATCGCCAGGCCGTTCTGCATGCCGGTGAGGCCGCCGCCGGCGGTGTAGAAGTCGCTGGCCGAGCGGGTGCGCAGGGCGGCCCAGCGAGTCACCAGCAAGGTGAAGCAGACGAACACCAGGAACATCGAGATGGCGGTCCAGTTCATCGCGCGCACTCCTGCTTGACCACTTCGTTGAGCGGGTCGATGACGCGGTTGGCGCGGTGCATGTAGATGCCGGTGAGGGCAAAGGACAGCAGCACCATGAGCACTCCAACCAGCATGCCGACGCTGGTCACGCCGCCGCTGAGGGACTGGCCGAGCACGCCGGGGGCGAAGGCCACCAGCAGGACGAAGCCGTAGTAGGCGGCGAGCATGGTCAGGGTCAGTGAGCCGTTGAGGCGGCGCTTGCGCTTGATCAGTTGCACGAAGGCGGGGTGCTTGCTGATGGTTTCAAGGTGTTCGGGTGTCATGGGAGCGTTCTCTCTGGCTGTTGTAATTGTTTTTTCAGGTCACGCGTGTGTTGCCGAGGGCTTCATTGCTGGCAAGCCAGCGCTTGTGGGAGCTGGCTTGCCAGCGATGAAGGCAATGCGGTCTCAAAGCTGATCGAAGTCCAGCACCACCTTGTCGCTCAACGGGTAGGTCTGGCACGACAGCACATATCCGGCGGCCACTTCGTAGTCTTCCAGGGCATGGTTGCTGTCCATCTCCACCTCGCCCTCGATCACCTTGCACTTGCAGGTCGAGCACACCCCGGCCTTGCACGAGTACGGCAGCTCGGCGCCGATGGCGTTGCCGGCGTCGAGCACGCTGTGGGTGTTGCGCGGCAGGTCGAAGGCCAGGGCGCGGCCATCGCTGATCACGGTCACCTGGCTGACCGCCGAATCCAGCTCGCGGGCCGCTTCACGGGCCTCGCGGCGAGCTTCGCTGCCGGCGGCGGCGAACAGTTCATAGTGGATGCGCGCCTTGTCCATGCCGTTGGCCTGCAGGCTGTCGCGCACGGTTTCGGTCATGGCCTGGGGGCCGCAGATGAAGGCAGCATCGAGAGAGGCCACGTCGAGCCAGCGGGAGAACAGCTGGCCGCACTTGTCGGCGTCGATGCGGCCGTTGTACAGGTCGACGTCCTGTTGCTCGCGGCTGAACACGAAAATCAGGTTGAGGCGCTCGAGGTACCGGTTCTTCAGGTCCTCGAGGCGGTCGCGGAACAGCGCGCTGTTGCTGGCGCGGTTGCCGTACAGCAAGGTGAAGCGGCTGTTGGGTTCAGTGGCCAGCGTGGTGGCGACCAGCGACAGGATCGGAGTGATGCCGCTGCCGGCGGCCACGCCCAGGTAGTTGCCCCGGCGCGTCGGTTCCAGCGGCACGAAGAAGCTGCCCGAGGGCGGCATCACTTCGAGCTGCTGGCCGGCCTTGAGCATTTCGTTGGCAAAGGCCGAGAAACGACCGCCCGGCACGCGCTTGACGGCGACCCGCAGCTCGTCGTCCTGCACCGCGCTGCAGATCGAGTAGGAGCGGCGCACCTCTTCGTCATCCAGGTGGGTGCGCATGACCAGGTACTGGCCCTGGGTGAAACGGAACTCATCGCGCAGGTGCGCGGGCACGTCGAAGGCGATGGACACCGCGTCCCGGGTCTCCTGGCGCACTTGCTTGATGGTCAGGCTGTGAAACTGGCTCATGGCGTTCTCCACGGCTCAAAGGCATTTGAAATAGTCGAACGGTTCCAGGCAGGCGCGGCAGCGGTACAGGGCCTTGCAGGCGGTGGAACCGAACTGGCTGAGCAGTTCGGTATCGGCGCTGCCGCACTGCGGGCAACACACGCTGGGTGCCGCACCACGCAGGTTGGCGCGGCCCTCGGGTGGGGCGATACCGTAGGCGCGCAGCCGCTCACGGCCTTGCGCACTGATCCAGTCGGTGCTCCACGCCGGGGTGAGACGACGCTCCAGCGCCGGCTCCGCGAATCCGGCCTGTTCCAGGGCCTGGCGAATGTCACTCTCGATCACCTCGGTGGCCGGGCAGCCGGAGTAGGTCGGGGTGACCACCAGGTGCAGGTGGCCGGCGCGCCAGTCGAGGTCGCGCACAACACCTAAGTCGACCACGCTGACCACCGGTACTTCCGGGTCCATCACCTCGGCCAGCACCGCCCAGGCCCGGCTCAGGTCGCCGTCGCGCAAGTCCCTGGCGCCCCGGTCGCCAGCGATCAGCTCACCAGGTTGCATCGGGGTAGGCTCGCGGCAGGAACTGCATTTCAGCCAGCAGCAGGCCGAGGTGTTCGGTGTGCAGGCCCTTGCGCCCGTCCAGGTAGAAGTGGCTGGCGGCCTTGGGCAGGGGCAGATCGACCGAGGCGAAGATGGCCGTGACGGTGTTCAGCCAATGCTGGGCGATCTGCGCCGGGTCGGCGCCGATACCGGCTTTGGCCAGCTGGACTTCGCCGTCGTTGGCCACGCTCAGTTCGACCGTGAAGCGCCACAAGGCCGGGATGGCTTCGAGCATGCGTCGGCGGCTTTCTTCCGTGCCGCCCCCCAGGCGCTGTACCCATTCGCCGGAGCGGCGCAGGTGATAGGTGACTTCTTTCAGGGCCTTGGCGGCGATGCCGGCGATGCGTTCATCGCGCGAGGCGCTGAGCGCTTCAAGCGTGGTGTGGTGCCAGGCGTCGTACAGGAACTGCTTGAGCAGGGTCACGGCGTAGTCGCCGTTGGGTTGCTCGACCAGCAGCAGGTTGCGGTAGGCGCGTTCGTCGCGACGGAACACCAGGGCATCGGCGTCGCGGCCGTCGTCCAGCAGCTCGGCGGCGTAGTCCAGCCAGTTGCGCGCCTGGCCCACCAGGTCGAGGCCGACGTTCATCAGTGCCAGTTCTTCTTCCAGCGCCGGCGCCTTGCCGCACCACTCGCACAGGCGCTGGCCCTGAACCAGGGCGCTGTCGCCGAGCAGCAGCAGGTATTGGATAAGTGCTTGCTTGTGCATGGCGGGCCTCACATGTGTCCGACTTCGGCGGGCAGCTCGTAGAAGCTGGCATGGCGGTAGACCTTGTCGTCCGCCGGGGCGAACAGTGGGTCCTTCTCGTCGGGAGAAGAGGCGGTGATCAGCGCCGAGGGCACCACCCACAGGCTCACGCCTTCGCTGCGGCGGGTGTACAGCTCGCGGGCGTTCTCGATGGCCATGGCGGCGTCGGCGGCGTGCACGCTGCCCACATGCTTGTGGTTCAGGCCGTGCTTGCTGCGCACGAAGACTTCGAACAGGGTCCATACAGACATCAGGGGTATCTCCGCATCATTCGCCGCTTCAGGCGGCATTCTTGTTCTGTTGCTTGCGCGCATAGGCCACGGCGGCCTCGCGTACCCAGGCACCGTCTTCGATGGCCTTGCGGCGGGTGGCGACGCGCTCCTGGTTGCAGGGGCCGTTGCCCTTGAGCACCTCGTAGAACTCATCCCACTGGATCTGGCCGAAGTCGTAATGGCCACGCTCGGCGTTCCACTTGAGCTCAGGGTCGGGAGCGGTGCAGCCGAGCAGTTCCAGCTGCGGCACGGTCTGGTCGATGAAGCGCTGGCGCAGTTCGTCGTTGCTCTGACGCTTGATCTTCCAGGCCATGGACTGGGCGCTGTTGGGCGAGTGTTCGTCGCTGGGGCCGAACATCATCAGCGCCGGCCACCACAGGCGGTCGATGGCGTCCTGGACCATGTCCTTCTGTGCCTGGGTGCCGTGGCGCATCATGGTCAGCAGCAGTTCATAGCCCTGGCGCTGGTGGAAGCTTTCTTCCTTGCAGATGCGCACCATGGCGCGGGAGTAGGGGCCGTAGGAGGTGCGCTGCAGCACCACCTGGTTGACGATCGCCGCGCCGTCCACCAGCCAGCCTACCGCGCCCATGTCGGCCCAGCTCAGGGTCGGGTAGTTGAAGATGCTCGAATACTTGGCCTTGCCGCTGTGCAGCTTGGCGATCTCTTCGTCGCGGTCGGCGCCAAGGGTTTCCATGGCGCTGTACAGGTACAGGCCGTGGCCGGCCTCATCCTGGATCTTGGCCATCAACTGCAGCTTGCGCTTGAGCGAAGGGGCGCGAGTGACCCAGTTGCCTTCCGGGAGCATGCCGACGATCTCGGAATGGGCGTGCTGGGAAATCTGGCGGATGAGCGTCTGGCGGTAGGCCTCGGGCATCCAGTTCTTGGCTTCGATCTTGATCTCGGCGTCGATCTTCTCCTGGAAGGCGCGCTCTTCGGGCGACATCTCTTCCAGGGTCTTCAGGCGTTTGACGCCGGTTTCTACGAGCTGTGCGTACATGGTCGGGCTCCCGCTGATGGGCTGCTTGGGGCGTGGGTCCTTTATAAGCGATACAAAACACAACATCAAACTGTATTTGATGTATCAAATAAGATTTATGTATCGCTTTGCGGCCAATCGCTGGCAAGCCAGCTCCGGTGCAGCACAGACCTAAGGAATTGCGCGATCGCTGTGGGAGCCGGCTTGCCGACGAAAGGGGCGCAGGCGCCCCCAGCTTTCTCAAGGCAAAAAAAGCCCCGGATCAGGCCGGGGCTGAACGGAATGCCGATGAGTCAGCTGGCCAGCCGCTTGTCATACACGTGACAGGCCTTGCCCTCTGAACGTTTCAGCGTGCCGCACGGCTGCAGCTGGATCTGCGTGCTGATGCCGATGTAGGTCTTGATCTGCTTCGCCAGTTCACCCACCACCTGCTTGCGCTGGCCCTCGTCGAGGTACTGGCTGTCGCTGCGCAGTTCAACGTGCACCTCGACGCTGTCGAGATTGCCATTACGATACAGGTGAATCTCATACAGCTCGGAAAGCTGTTTTATCTTGAGTACCTGCTCCTCGATCTGCGTCGGGAACACATTGACCCCGCGGATGATCAGCATGTCGTCGCTGCGCCCGGTGATCTTGCCGATGCGCCGCATCGGCCGCGCCGTGCCCGGCAGCAGGCGGGTGAGGTCGCGGGTGCGGTAGCGCACCATCGGCAACGCCTCCTTGCTCAGCGAGGTGAACACCAGCTCGCCGAGCTGGCCGTCCGGAAGCACCTGGCCTGTGACCGGGTCGATGATCTCGGGGTAGAAATGGTCTTCCCAGATGGTCGGGCCGTCCTTGGTCTCGATGCACTCCATGGCCACACCCGGGCCCATGATTTCCGACAGCCCGTAGATGTCCAGGGCGTCGATGCCCAGGCGCTGCTCGATGGCGCGGCGCAGTTCATCGGTCCAGGGTTCGGCGCCGAAGATGCCCAGGCGCAGCTTGAGGTCGTGCGGGTCGATGCCCTGGCGCTCGATCTCGTCGGCGAGGTTGAGCATGTACGAGGGGGTAACCATGATGATGTCCGGCTGGAAGTCGCGGATCAGCTGCACCTGTTTCTCGGTCTGGCCGCCGGACATGGGGATCACCGTGCAGCCCAAGCGCTCGGCGCCGTAGTGCGCGCCCAGGCCGCCGGTGAACAGGCCGTAGCCGTAGGAGACATGCACCTTGTCGCCGCGGCGCCCGCCGGCGGCGCGAATCGAGCGCGCCACCACGTTGGCCCAGGTGTCGATGTCGTTCTGGGTGTAGCCGACCACCGTCGGCTTGCCGGTGGTGCCGCTGGAGGCGTGCAGGCGCACCACTTGATCCTGGGGCACGGCGAACATGCCATAGGGGTAGTTGTCGCGCAGGTCGTTCTTGCCGGTGAAGGGGAAGCGGGCCAGGTCCTCCAGCGATTTCAGGTCGTCGGGATGGGCGCCGCAGGCGTCGAAGCGCTGGCGGTACAGCGGCACATTGGCGTAGGCGTGGTTCAGGCTCCAGCGCAGGCGCTCCAGTTGGTGCTGGCGCAGTGCGTCGAGGCTGGCGGTTTCCATCGGGTCGAGCAGGGCGCGGTCGGCATCGTGGTAGAGATTCATGGTTTCACTCGAGTTGTTCTTGTCGTGGGCCGGGGCCCTGAGTGTCATGGCAGGCAGCATACTGCCCGCGTCGCTTGGCGTCTCTGGCGGCTGATCAGAGGCGTTCGATCACCAGGGCGATGCCCTGGCCGACGCCGATGCACATGGTGCACAGGGCGTAACGGCCGCCGGTCAGCTCCAGCTGGTGCAGGGCGGTGGTGACCAGGCGTGCGCCGCTCATGCCCAGTGGGTGGCCCAGGGCGATGGCGCCGCCGTTGGGATTGACCCGCGGATCGTCGTCGGCCAGGCCCAGCTCGCGCAGCACGGCCAGGCCCTGGGCGGCAAAGGCTTCGTTGAGCTCGATCACGTCCATGTCGGCCAGTGCCAGGCCGGTCAGCTCCAGTACCTTGTGAGTCGCCGGCACCGGGCCGATACCCATGAGGCGTGGCTCGACGCCCGCCACCGCAAGGCCAAGCACCCGGCCACGGGCCTTGAGGCCGTGGCGTTGCGCGGCCTGTGGGCTGGCCAGCAGCAGGGCGCAGGCGCCGTCATTGACGCCCGAGGCATTGCCGGCGGTGACGCTGCCGCCCTCACGGAACGGCGTGCCCAGGCGCGCCAGTTGTTCCAGGGTGGTGTCGCCTCGTGGATGTTCATCGTGCTCGACGCGTTTGGGCGGGCCTTTGCGCTGCGGGATCTCCACCGTGACGATCTCCCGGGCCAGACGACCATTGGCCTGGGCGGCGGCGGCCTTGAGCTGGCTGCGCAGGGCGAAGGCATCCTGGTCTTCGCGGGCGATGTTGAAGCGCTCGGCGACGTTCTCGGCGGTTTCGGGCATCGAATCGATGCCGTATTGCGCCTGCATCGACGGGTTGACGAAGCGCCAGCCGATGGTGGTGTCGAACAGCTGCGCGCTGCGGCCAAAGGCCTGTTCCGACTTGCCCATGACGAAGGGTGCCCGCGACATCGACTCGACGCCGCCGGCCAGCATCAACTCGGCTTCGCCGCAGCGCAGGGCGCGGGCAGCATTGCCGATTGCGTCCAGGCCCGAGCCGCACAGGCGGTTGATCGTGGTGCCGGGCACCTCGATCGGCAGCCCGGCCAGCAGGCCGGCCATGCGCGCGACGTTGCGGTTGTCTTCGCCGGCCTGGTTGGCGCAACCGAGGATCACATCGTCCAGTGCCGCCCAGTCGAGTCCGGGATGGCGCGCCATCAGCGCCTTGATCGGCACCGCGGCGAGATCGTCGGGGCGCACGCTCGACAGGGCGCCGCCGTAGCGGCCGATGGGGGTGCGCACGGCATCGATGATCAGCGCGTGGGGCAGGCTGGCGTCAGTCATTTGAAGTCTCCGGCGACAGCACGGTGCCGCGCACTTTGTAGGATTTGCCGTGGAACAGGGCGATCAGTTCGCCCTGCTGGTTCTCGATGCGCACGTCGTAGTTGCCGGTGCGGCCTTTGCGGCTTTGTTCGCTGGCGCTGGCCTGCAGGCGGTCGCCGAGCCGCGCCGGGGCCACATAGTCGATGCTGCAACCCAGGGCCACGGCTGCTTCATCGTAGCTGTTGCAGGCGAAGGCGAAGGCCGAATCGGCCAGGGCGAACAGGTAGCCGCCATGGCAGGTGCCGTGGCCCTGGATCATGTCGGCGCGCACGGTCATGCCCAGGCGGGCGCTGCCGGGGCCGGCTTCGAGCAGCTCGATGCCCAGGCCCTGGCTGGCGGCGTCACGGCCGAACATGGCCTCGGCGCAGGCGCGGGCCAAAGTGTGTGCGGATTGATCAGCCATGCAGGCGACCTCCTTCGGCGTGGGTGCGGCGCAGCAACAGGGACGGGCGGTAACGTTCCTCGCCGTAGCTGCGTTGCAGGTTGTCGAGCACGTTCAGGGTGTAGCCGATGCCCAGGTCGTCGGCCCAGGCCAGCGGCCCGCGCGGGTAGTTGACCCCGGCGCGCATGGCCAGGTCGATGTCACCGGGAGTGCCTACTCCTTGCAGTACGGCGTCGGCGGCTTCGTTGGCGAGCATGGCCACGGTGCGCAGCACCACCAGGCCGGGCAGGTCGGCGACCGGGCAGGCGCTCAGGCCAGCCCGGGCAAGCAGGCCGACGGCCTGGTCCAGGGCCTCGGCGCTGCATTCGGCACCGTGGCTGATGGCCAGGCGCGTGGCGCTGGCGTAGTCCAGGGCCAGGTCCAGCAGCACCAGGTTGCGCAAGCCGTCCTCGCGCGCGCGCTGGCTGGCCAGTCGGCCATCGGACAGCGCCAGGGTGGCATCTCCCACACGGACCAGGCCGGCGCCGGCGCGCTCGGTGACGCCGACACCGTTGGCGCGCAAGCGCTCGACCAGGGGCTGCAGGGCACCCAGGTCGCCTTCAACCGTGCAGCGCTCTACAGGCGTCTGGCTGGTCAATGTCGCGGGCTGTAGCCGTTCGGCACCCTCGGCGTAGCTATAAAAGCCCTGGCCGGTCTTGCGCCCGAGGCGCCCGGCGTCGACCAGCTCTTTCTGCACCAGCGACGGCTGGAAGCGGAAATCGCCATAGAAGGCTTCGAACACCGAGCAGGTCACCGCGTAGTTGACGTCATGACCGATCAGGTCGGTCAGTTCGAAGGCGCCCATGCGAAAGCCCCCGGCATCGCGCAGAAGGGCATCGAGGGTGGCGCAGTCGGCGGCGCCTTCCTGCAGCAGGCGCAGGCTTTCGGCATAGAAGGGCCGGGCCACGCGGTTGACGATAAAGCCCGGCGTCGAACGGGCATGCACCGGTTGCTTGCCCCAGGCACGGGCGGTGTCGTAAAGCGTGGCCGCCAGGCTCGGCGCAGTGGCCAGCCCGGAGACGATCTCCACCAGCGCCATCAAGGGCGCCGGGTTGAAGAAGTGCATGCCAATGACCCGCTCCGGGTGCTTGAGCCCGGCGGCGAGGCTGGTGATCGACAGCGAAGAAGTGTTGCTGGCCAGTATGCAGTCCGTGGCGCACAGGGCTTCAAGCCGACGCAGCAGGTCCTGTTTGACTGGCAGTTGTTCGACGATGGCTTCGATCACCAGATGGGCCTTGGCCAGGGCGTCGAGGCTGTCCACCGGTTGCAGCCGGTCGCGGATTGCGCTGCGGCTGTCAGGCGCAAGCTTGCCTTTTTCCACCTGCCGGCCGAGCAGGCGATCGATGCCTTCGATCGCCTGCTCGGCTGCGCCGGGGCGCGTATCGTAGAGACGCACGGGATGACCGGCCTGGGCCGCCACCTGGGCGATGCCGGCACCCATGGCGCCTGCACCGATTACTGCCACCAGGGCGTCGTTGTCGAGTGCGGCCATGGTCAGCGCCCCTTGAACACAGGTGTGCGTTTGTTCATGAAGGCGCTGACGCCCTCGCGGTAATCCTCGCTGCGCCCGGCCAGGCGCTGGAGGTCGCGCTCCAGTTCCAGCTGTTCATCGAAGCGGTTGTCGAAACTCTGGTTGAGGGCACGCTTGATCAAGGCCAGGCCGTAGGTGGGCTGGGCTGCCAGGTGACGGGCCAGGCCGAGTGCTTCGTCGCGCAGCGCGGCATCGTCCACCACCCGGTGGATCAGCCCCCATTGCTCGGCCTGCTCGGCGCTCAGGCGCTCGCCCAGCAGGGCCAGCGCCTTGGCCCGGGCCATGCCGACCAGTCTGGGCAGCAACCAGGTGCCGCCGGAATCCGGCACCAGGCCAATCTTGCAGAACGCCTGAATGAAGCTCGCCGAGCGTGCCGCCAGCACCAGGTCGCAGGCCAGTGGCAGGTTGGCCCCGGCACCGGCGGCCACGCCGTTGACCGCGCAGATCACCGGCAGCGGCAGGTCGCGCAGGCTGCGCACCAGCGGGTTGTAGAACTGTTCGATGGATTGGCCGAGGTCAGGCAGCTCGGCGCCGGGCGCGACATTGCGGTCGGCCAGGTCCTGGCCTGCGCAGAAGCCACGGCCTTCGCCGGTCAGCAGCAGCACGCGGGCGTGGTCGCTGTGGCGTACCTGCTTCAAGGCCTCGCGCACCTCCAGGTGCATCGCGGTATTGAAACTGTTGAGCTGCTCGGGCCGGTTGAGCGAGAGGAGGGCGACGCCGTCGTCGCCGATGGAAAACAGGATGTGCTGGAAAGACATGACTGGCTCGCTCCGTCAGTCGGTGGAAGGCTTACAGCCCTTGGAATCGGGCCGGGCGTTTTTCCTGGAAGGCGCGGATGCCTTCGTTGCGGTCGGCGGTGCCGGCCAGCAGGGTGAAGGCATGGCGCTCGAAGCGCAGGCCGCTCGCCAGGTCCATGTCCTGGGCCTTGAGCAGCGCCTCCTTGGCCAGGCGCACCGCCAGCGGCGCCTTGGCGGCGATGGCGACGGCCACCTGCAGGGCGCGCTCGACGGTGAGTTCGGGCTCGGTGACTTCACTGACCAGGCCGGCCTGCAGGGCATGGCGGGCGCCGATGGCCTCACCGCCCAGGACCATCTGCATGGCCAGCGGCTTGCCCACGGCGCGCAGCAGGCGCTGGGTGCCGCCAGCCCCGGGAAGGATGCCGAGGTTGATTTCCGGCTGGCCGAAACGGGCGTCGCTGCCAGCGATAACGATGTCGGCGCACATCACCAGTTCGCAGCCGCCGCCTAAGGCGAAGCCGTTGACGGCGGCGATCAGAGGTTTGGCGAAGCCGGTGATGCGTTGCCAGTGGGCCACCCGCGGGTCTTCGAGGATGCCGACCAGGTCGCGCTGGGCCATTTCGTTGATATCGGCGCCGGCGGCGAAGGCCTTGCGGCTGCCGGTAATGACCACGGCACGGATCTGCGGGTCCTGGTCGGCGGCATGCAGTTCTGCGGCCAGCTCTTCCAGCAGCGCTGTGTTCAGGGCGTTCAGGGCCTGCGGGCGGTGCAGGGCGATCAGGCGGACACCGTCCGCTGGGGCCTGCACGATGAGGTTGCTTGGCATGGGATACCTCGGGCTGCACGTTCGGCGCCGGCTGGGGCCGGCTTTTCTTGGAATTGTTCGTGGTGCTGGGGCAAGTATATGTTCAATACGATACATAAAATCAACATGGAAATTGTAATTGCGTATCTATATGTGAGGCGAGTTACGCTGTCGTGGGGCAAGCCCGCTCCCACGCAGCCTCGCTCTTACTATCACTCGGGGGGAGCGGGATTGCCCCACGATGAAGTCTTCACAGGTCTGAAGCTTGGTGAAGAAAGCGATACACCAGCAAGGCATTGACTAAGTGATTTGATCTGATACAGGATCGATAAGTCTTCTGAATCATATCGAGAGCCAGACCCATGCCCTGCTACCGCCTCGACGGCCTCACCCCCGTGGTCCACCCCAGCGCCTACGTACACCCAAGCGCCGTGCTGATCGGCGACGTGCTGGTCGGCGCAAACTGCTACATCGGCCCCTTGGCCTCGCTGCGCGGCGATTTCGGGCGAATCATCCTGGAGGAGGGCGCCAACCTGCAGGACACCTGCGTGATGCACGGTTTTCCCGGCGGCGACACGGTGGTCGAGCGCAACGGCCATATCGGCCATGGCGCCGTGCTGCATGGCTGCCGGATCGGCGAGGATGCCCTGGTCGGCATGAACGCGGTGGTCATGGACGCCGCGCATATCGCCCCGCGCTGCATCGTTGCCGCCACGGCCTTCGTCAAGGCCGGCTTCGAATGCCCGCAGCAACACCTGGTGGTCGGCGCGCCGGCCGTGGCCAAGCGCCCGCTCAGCGACCAGGAACTGGCCTGGAAGCAGCGCGGTACCGCCGAGTACCACCGCCTCGCCCGGCGTTGCCTGAGCGCGCTGGTGGAATGCCCGCCATTGACCGCGCCGGAGCAGGACCGCCCACGCATGGGCGACTCCGGCTTCAGGCCCAAGGCCGAGGGCGGTGCATGAGCCTTGCGCGGTCGCGGCAGGCAGGTATAGTCGAGGCTTTAGCCGCGCCTCGTTCCCCCATGAGCAGCCTTGCCCCCCTGAATCACCTGATTACCCGTTTCCAGGAGCAGACGCCGATCCGCGCCAGCTCCCTGATCATCACCCTCTACGGCGATGCCATCGAACCCCATGGCGGCACGGTCTGGCTGGGCAGCCTGATCAACCTGCTGGAGCCGATGGGCATCAACGAGCGGCTGATCCGCACCTCGATATTCCGCCTGACCAAGGAAGGCTGGCTGACCGCCGAAAAGGTCGGCCGGCGCAGCTACTACAGCCTCACCGGCACCGGCCGGCGGCGCTTCGAAAAAGCCTTCAAGCGCGTCTACAGCGCCAGCCTGCCGGCCTGGAACGGCGCCTGGACCCTGGTGCTCCTGGCCCAGCTCGACGCCACCAAACGCAAGGCCGTGCGTGAAGAGCTCGAGTGGCAAGGCTTCGGCGTCATGGGCGCGAACCTGCTGGGCTGCCCGCGCACCGACCGTGCCGACCTGGCCGCCACCCTGCGCGAGCAGGATGCCGAGGACGACTGCATCGTCTTCGAAACCCACGCCCAGGAAGTGCTGGCCTCCAAGGCCCTGCGCGCCCAGGTGCGGGAAAGTTGGAACATCGAGGAACTGGGCCAGCACTACAGCGAGTTCATCCGCCTGTTCCGCCCGTTGTGGCAGGCGATGAAGGACCTGGACGCGCCAAGCCCGCAGGACTGCTTCCTGGCGCGCACGCTGCTGATCCACGAATACCGCCGCCTGCTGCTGCGTGATCCGCAGTTGCCGGACGAGTTGTTGCCGGGGGATTGGGAAGGGCGCGCGGCGCGGCAGCTGTGCCGCAACCTGTACCGGCTGGTGCAGGGCAGGGCGGAGGAGTATCTGGCCAGCGCGCTGGAAACGGCGGATGGGCCGTTGCCGGATGCCAACGAGAGTTACTATCGACGCTTCGGCGGGCTTGGCTGAGTGAAAGGAACGGGCAAGCCCTCTCGTGCGAAGAGGGCGTGCAATTTGTCAGATGACAAAGAACCCATGGGTTCCGTCACGCCCCAACTGTTCCACCAATCCGAACTCCCAATCCAGATACCCCTGCATCGCTTCGCGCGGGCTATCGGTACCCTCGTAGGGCCGCCGATAACGATCTATGCGCGGCGCACCCAGGCGCTGCTCGCCTTGCTCGGTCGGCAGCCCGGCGGCGTTCCAGGCGCTGTTGCCGCCCTCGAGCACGAACACCGGCTTGCCGCTCAGGGCCGCCACCTCTGGTGCGGCATAGCGCGCCAGTTGGCTCGAGCCGCAGGTCAGGACGAAGTGCCGTGCTGCCGGTAATGTGGCCAGTACTTCTTCAAGTTGGCTACGCAGCGCCCACACCGCACCGGGAATATGCTGCCTGACATGGTTGGCGCTGGTGGTGAAGTCCAGCACCTGGGTGCCCGGCTCCGAAAGCCAGTCGGCGAGGAGGGCGGGGCTGATGGTTTCAGCCTCGGGCGGTGCCGGCACGGGCGCGACCCAGACGCCGGTTTCCGTGAAGTCGTCAGACGACAACCCATCGAGCACCGCCACCGCCCAGCCCATCTGGGCCAGCCACGACGCACTCATGTTGGCGCGCACGCCGTCGTCGTCCACCAGCACCAGGCGCGCGCCGCGCACACTGGCGACATGGTCGGTCTCCTGTACCAGTTGGCCACCGGGCGTGGAGCGGGCGCCGGGCAGGTGGCCCAGGGCAAACTCCTCGGGCGTGCGCACATCGAACAGGTAAGTGGTGCGCTGCGCTTCGGCCTGCCATTGGCGCAGGCCTGCCGGATCGATGCGTGCCACACCGGCGCGGTCGGCCACCTGGCGGGCGCGTTGCGCGGCGCTGTCGCGGGTGGTGGCGGTCACTGCGCGGAAACGGCGCGACTGGCCATGTTCCAGTGCCTGCCCGGCAAGGGTCCAGCCGATGGTGCCGTTGCGCAGGGCCGCCACCGGGTTGGGGACGCCGGCATTGACCAGCGATTGGGTGCCGATGATGCTGCGGGTGCGCCCGGCGCAATTGACGATCACCCGGGTGGCCGGGTCGGGGGCCAGCTCCGCCACGCGCAGCACCAGCTCGGCGCCGGGCACGCTGATACCGCTGGGGATGCTCATGGTCTGGTACTCGTCGAAGCGGCGGGCATCCAGCACCACCACATCGGCGTTGGCGTCGAGCAGCGCCTTGACCTCTTCGGCCGGCAGCGACGGTGTATGGCGCTCGGCCTCCACCAGCTCGCCGAAAGCCTTGCTCGGCACGTTGACGTCTCGGAACAACTCGCCACCTGCTTCGCGCCAACCGGCCAGGCCGCCGTCGAGCAGCGCCACGTCGGTGTAGCCCAGGGCGAGCAGGCGCTGCGCGGCGGTCAACGCCAGCCCTTCGCCGTCGTCGTAGACGGTGATGGGCGTGTCGCGCCGTGGCACTCGGGCGTAGATCTCCAGTTCAAGGCGCGACAGCGGCACATTGGCGGCGAACAGCGGATGGGCCTGGGCGAACGGGTCTTCCTCGCGGACATCGAGCAAGGCCAGCTCCTGGCCGGCAAGCAGTGCGGGGCGGATAGCGTGGTAGCTGCGGTGGGTAGCCTGGCTCATGCGCGGTTCTCTTTCGATAGATCCCAGAGGTTGGGCAGGTGGCTGTTGGAATAGCCGGAAATGAAGGGCTTCTCTTCGCCCTCGGCGCTGTACACCGCACGCCGCACGGCGCCGATGTTGGCGCCGTAGACATGGATGCTGACGGAAGTACGGTCGGCATGGGCATTGCGCACCTGGTGCAGGTCGCCGATGCGCGGCGACACCGCGATCACCTCGCCGGGCGCGAGCCGCTCGGCCGGGCCCTCCGGCTGCAGGGCACCGTGCGCCAGGGCATAGCCCTGGCTGATTTCGCTGCCGCGCAGCATGCCGATCAGCCCCCAGGTGCGGTGGTCGTGCACGGGTGTTTCCTGCCCCGGCCCCCAGACGAAACTGACGATGGAGAACCGCTGGCCGGAGTCGGCGTGCAGCAGGTATTGCTGGTAGCGCTCCGGGCTGGGCCGGGCGTAGTCGTCCGGCAGCCAGTCGTCGACACTGACCAGGTCGCGCAGCAACCGCGCGCCGTGGTCGAGCAGGCGCGGCTCGTCCGGCGCCTGGGCGAGAAGGTCGGCCAGCTCGCCGATGAAGCTGCGTAGCCGTCCGAGGTTGGGCGTTTGAGACATGGGTTCCCTCGATGTCCGTCAGGTTAGGCAGCGCCGGGCGCTACCGTGGCGAGGAAAAAGGTATTATTCTTTTTGCGTATTTTTCCAGATATTTATTATGCGAATTAAGAATGAAGATAGATGATATCGATGCATTCGTGGCCGTCATCCGCAGCCAGTCCATCAGCCAGGCGGCTGAATCGCTGCGCCTGACCCAGCCGGCCATCACCCGTCGGGTGCAGAACTTCGAGGAAGCCCTCGGCGTCAGCCTGCTGGACCGCAACACCAAACCATTGAAACCCACGCCCATGGGCATGCGCGTCTACGAGCAGTGCCGGGCGGTGCTGCGCGAGATGGACGCGCTGCGCGAACTGGTGCTCAGCGACGCCTTGCCCAGTGGCGCGCTGCGCCTGGGGGTGCCGCAGACCATCGGCGACGTGGTGCTGCTCGACGCCCTCAGCCAGCTCAAGGCGCTGTATCCCGACCTGCAGACCCAAGTCGCCACCGGTTGGGGCAGCCACCTGCTGGGCAAGATGGAGAACGGCGAGCTGGACGCGGTGGCGGCACTGTTCCCGGCCGGCAAGGTGTTCCCCGAGGGCATCGTCGGTCGCTCGTTGGCGCGCATGGACCTGGTGGTGGTGGCTGCCCGCGGCGAGGTGGGCAAGCGCAGTTGCAAGCTTGCCGACTGCTACCAGCGTGGCTGGGTGCTCAACCCCGACGGCTGTGGTTTCCGTGCCGGTCTGCAGCGGGCGTTGAACGACGAAGGGCTGTCGCTGCGGATCAACCTGGAAACCTTCGGTACCGAGTTGCAACTGGGCTTGATCGCCAATGGCCTGGGCTTTGGCCTGGTGCCACGACCGTTGCTGGACAACAGCCGCCACCGCGAGCGCCTGGACATCGTGCAGGTAAGTGATTTCAAGCCGGTGATCGACTTGTGGCTGATCCATCCGCGTTTTCTCGGCAACCTGCAGGCGCCGGTAGCGTTGTTTGGCGAGACCGTGGCGCAGCGGGTGGCGAACCAGGGGTGAGGTTTTGGGCGGTTGTTTTTTGGCTTTTGATCGCGTTTAGGTGAAGAGGTGCCTGGCGATAGCCTTGTAGCGCCTATGAAATCGAGCGCCGCCCGCGCGGCGCATCGCTGGCAAGCCAGCCCCCACATCTATTTCGGGCCAGTTATGCCTGCGCTGCCGCGGCTGTACGCCTTGTGGGTACGACACGGTCTCAGCGTGGGCACCACTGGCGTCCCACTTGTCTCAAGACATGCACCAAAGCGGACAGCGACAACTTCACAGGACAGACTGGCCCGAAACAGATGTGGGAGCTGGCTTGCCAGCGATGCGCCGCGCGGGCGGCGCTCGATCTCAAGTGCGCTGCAAGAGTAGCGGCGGACACCTGTCGGCCATCACCCGAATCAGAAACCCTGCATCCTAAACTCAAAAATATAATTTATATAACAACTATCAATAAATGCATTTTTTGTATATTAGGTTAGAAGCAGATCGAATTTCACGGCACTTTTTAAGATCGATAGCATAAGAATCAAGCCACACACCGGCGGGCTTGATCGACACTCCCGCCGCGGCCAGCAATCAATGGATCGGCCTTGAGCGAGGAGATGGAATGTCCCGGCAAAGCAACACACCTGTCCCCGCCACGGCCCTGCTGACCCTGTTGCGCTGGCAGGGTTGGCGTAACCTTGGCCTGCGCCTGATCAGCCCGTTGCTGTTGCTGGTGGCGTGGGAACTTGCCTCGCGCAGCGGCCTGTTGCCGCCGCGAATCATCGCCGCGCCCAGCGCCATCGGCGACACCCTCTGGCAGATGATCGTCAGCGGCGAGCTGGCCGGGCATTTGTGGGTATCCCTCAAGCGTGCCCTGAGCGGCCTGGCCATCGGGGTCAGCGTGGGCACTCTGCTGGCGTTGCTCGCAGGCCTTTCGCGGCGTGGCGAACTCGCCATCGACTCGCCGGTGCAGATGCTGCGCACCTTGCCGTTCCTGGCCATCGTGCCGCTGTTCATCCTCTGGTTCGGCGTGGGCGAAACGCCCAAGATCGCCCTGATTGCCCTGGGCACCACCTTCCCGGTGTACCTCACCCTGTTTTCCGGCATCCGTGGCGTCGACCCCAAGCTGGTGGAGGCCGGGCAGCTGTTCGGCCTGGGGCGCCTGGGGCTGGTCTGGCACGTGATCCTGCCCGGCGCGCTGCCGGCGTTCTTCGTCGGCCTGCGCTACGCCTTCGGCATCAGTTGGCTAGGCCTGGTGGTGGTCGAGCAGATCAACGCCAGCGCCGGGCTGGGCTATCTGGTCAACGACGCCCGCGATTTCATGCGCACCGACGTCATCGTCATCTGCCTGATCGTCTACAGCGTGTTGGGCCTGTCCATCGACGCCCTCGTGCGCTTGCTCGAACGCCTGGCCCTGGCCTGGCGCCCCACCTTCATAAGGAACTGATCATGGAAGTCGCACTGCAACGCTTGCGCCCACCGGTGCGGGTGCGCGGGCTCACGCGCAGGTTCCAGGGCCACACGGTGCTCGATGGCCTGGACCTGGACCTGGCGCCCGGCGAGTTCGTCGCCTTGCTCGGTCGTAGCGGCTCGGGCAAGACCACCTTGCTGCGGGCGCTGGCCGGCCTGGACCGGATGGAGGCGGGCACGCTTGAGGTGCCCGGCGTGCATGCGGCGGTGTTCCAGGAGCCGCGGCTGATGCCCTGGAAGCGGGCCTGGCGCAATGTCCTCCTGGGCCTGAGGGGCGCCGAGCCAAAAGCGCGTGCCCTGGCCGCGCTGCGTGAGGTGGGTCTGGCGCACCGCACCGAGGCCTGGCCGGGGACCCTGTCCGGTGGCGAGGCCCAGCGCGTGGCCCTGGCCCGGGCGCTGGTGCGCGAGCCGCAATTGCTGCTGCTCGACGAGCCGTTCGCCGCGCTGGACGCCTTGACGCGCATGCGCATGCACCAGTTGATCCTTGAACTGTGGCGCACCCATCAGCCATCGGTGCTGCTGGTCACTCACGACGTCGACGAAGCCCTGCTGCTGGCCGACCGAGTTGTGGTGCTGGACGCCGGGCGCATCGCCGAGCAGATCCCGATTCGCCTGCCGCGCCACCGCGAGGTGGCCAGCCGTGGCTTCCAGGCGCTGCGCCAACACCTGCTGGCCCTGCTCGGCGTCGAAGCGCCTGCGCCCAGCCATGCCCATACCCTCGCACGGACCGCCCAACGATGAGCCTCGACTTGGATACCGCCGCCAAGGCGGCCGACCTCGATTCCCCGGCCTTCGCCGACTTGCTGGCCCGCCTGAGCGACGAATTCGCCGCCAGCGCCGCCGAGCACGATCGCCAGGGCAGCTTCCCCCACGCCAACCTGCGGCGCCTGCATGAACATGGCCTGCTGGCACTGACTGTGCCGCGCCGCCTGGGTGGCAGCGAAGCCACGCTGGCCCAGGCCCGGCGGGTAATCGCCGCCGTGGCGCGGGGCGAGCCGTCCACTGCCCTGGTGCTGGTGATGCAGTACCTGCAGCACGCGCGCCTGCAACAGAACCAGGCTTGGCCCGAGCACCTGCGCCTGCGCCTGGCCCGCGAGGCGGTGGCGGACGGCGCGCTGGTCAACGCCCTGCGCGTGGAGCCGGAACTGGGTACCCCGGCCCGGGGCGGCCTGCCGGCCACCGTCGCCCGGCGGGTGGCCGAGGGCTGGCGGATCAACGGGCGCAAGATCTACTCCACCGGCATCCCCGGCCTGACCTGGCTGGCAGTATGGGCGCGCAGCGACGAGGAAGAGCCTCGGGTCGGCACCTGGCTGGTGCATCGCGACACACCGGGCATCCGCATCGAGGAAACCTGGGACCACCTGGGCATGCGTGCCACCTGCAGCCACGACGTAATCTTCGATGATGTGCTGGTGCCCGCCGAGCACGCCGTGGACATCCTCCCGGCGCGCCAGCCACGCCCGTCCGAACTCGATCACAACGGCGTGCTGTGGCTGGCCGTGCTGCTGTCGAGCATCTACGACGGCGTCGCCCGTGCCGCCCGCGACTGGCTGGTGGGCTGGCTGGCCGGGCGCACTCCGGCCAATCTCGGCGCGCCGCTGTCGAGCCTGCCACGTTTTCAGGAACTGGTGGGGCGCATCGACGCCTTGCTGCTGTCCAACCGGGTCCTGCTCGACGCCGCCGCCGAAGGGCGCATCCCGGCGAGCGAGGCCACCCAGGTCAAGTACCTGGTCACCACCCAGGCCATCAGCGCGGTCGAATTGGCCGTCGAAGCGATCGGCAACCCGGCGCTGGCCCGGGGCAACCCGCTTGAGCGGCATTACCGCGATGTGCTGTGCAGCCGTATCCACACCCCGCAGAACGACGCGGTGCTCGGCGCCGCCGGCCGCGCGGCGTTTGCCTTGCCCAGCCGTGGCGGCCAGGCATGAGCGGCGTGCGCATCGCCAGTCAGCTGGACGCGCAGTTCAACGCGTTGCTGGCCGCCGCCGTGCCAGGCGTGGAAATCCTGGCGCTGCCCAGGGGCGTGCCCCATGGGCTGCCGGACGATGTTCGGGTCCTGCTGGCCGCGCCCGACCCTGGCCTGCGTGACGCCGTTGCGCCGCCCTCGGGCTGGCCGTTCGGGCTCGGTTTCGTGCAACTGGTCAGCTCCGGCATCGACTACTTTCCCGGTTGGTTGCTCGAGCCGGTGCCTGTGGCCAGTGCTCGCGGGGTGACGGCGGACAGCCTGGCCGAATTCGCCCTGGCGGCGATGTTCGCCGCCGCCAAGCAACTGCCGCAGTTGTGGATCGACGAGCCTGGGCAATGGCAGCCACGTCCGCTGGCCTCGCTGGCCGGCAGCACCTTGGGTATCTACGGTTTCGGGCGGATCGGCCAGGCCCTGACGCGCAAGGCCCTGGCCCTGGACATCGAGGTGATCGCCCTGCGGCGTTCGGCCAGGCCGTTCGAGGTGGCCGGCGTACGGGGCGTGGCCAGCGTCGAGGAACTGTTCGCCCGCGCCGATCACCTGGTACTGGCGGCACCGGCCGACCCGTCGACCCTGCATGTCGTCGATCGCCGTAGCCTCGCCCACGCCAAGCCCGGTCTGCACCTGATCAATATCGCGCGTGGCAGCCTGGTGGACCAGGACGCCTTGCTCGATGCCCTGGACAGCGGCCAGGTGGCCCTGGCCAGCCTCGATGTCACCGAGCCCGAGCCGTTGCCGGCCGGGCACCGGCTGTACGGCCATCCCAAGGTCCGGCTGAGCCCCCATACCTCGGCCAATACGCCGCAGGTATACCGCAACCTCGCCGCGCTGCTGGCGCGCAACCTCGATCATTTGCGCAGCGGACGACCGCTGGAGAACCTGCTGGCCCAAGGAGAGACCGCATGAGCGCCAGGCTGAGCCGCCTACCCACCGCCTATTCACTACCCCGCGACGGCCACACCGTGCATCGCTGGCAGGACCCGCCCCAGCAACCGACCCTCGAGGCCGAGCGACTGTTGCGCAAGCAGCGCCTGGCCGGCTCGTTCCGCCTGTTCGCCCGGCATGGTTTCGACATGGGCGGTGCAGGCCATATCACTGTGCGCGACCCGCAATACCCCGATCACTTCTGGGTCAATCCGGTGGGCGTGTACTTCGGCCATATCCGCGTCAGCGACCTGCTGCTGGTCAACCCGCGCGGCGAGATCGTTGAAGGGCAGGGGGCGTTGAACCTGGCCGCGTTCGCCATCCACGCGGCGCTGCACGAGGCGCGCCCGGACGTGGTGGCCGCCGCCCATGCCCACTCGCTGCATGGCAAGGCCTGGTCGAGCCTGGGACGCTTGCTCGACCCGCTGACCCAGGACGCCTGCGCCTTTCATGGCAAGCACGCGCTGTTCGACAACTTCACCGGGGTGGTGCTGGAGGCCAGCGAGGGCGCGCGCATCGCCGCCACGCTGGGGCCGGACAAGGTCGCGCTGATCTTGCAGAACCATGGCCTGTTGACCGTCGGGCGCACAGTGGAAGCGGCGGTGTGGCGCTTCATCGCCCTGGACAACGCCGCCCACGCGCAACTACTGGCCGAGGCCGCCGGCACGCCACGGCCGATCCCGGCGGCGGTGGCCGAGCACACTGCGCGCCAGGTCGGTACCGAGTTCGGCGGCTGGTTCAGCTTCCAGCCGTATTGGGACCGCCTGCTGCGCGACGAACCTGACTTTCTCGACTGAGTGCAAGGAGGCGCCATGAATCGCCGTCGTTTTCTGCAGTACAGCGCCCTGGGCGGGCTCGCCTGCGCGCTGCCCGGTGTCTTTGCCCGCGACTGGCAAGGGCTGACCCTGGGCGTGGCCACCTACAAGGGCGCCGCGCCGACCTTCTTCGAACAGGCCGGCATCGAGCGCCCACCGTATGGCGTGAAATACGCCGAGTTCAATGGCGGCAACCTCGGTTTCGAGGCGCTGGTCAGCGGTACCCTGGACCTGGCGCCGATGAGCGAGATCCCGCCGATCTTCGGTATCCGCAACCAGGCGCCGGTCAGGCTCATCGCCGTGCTGACCGGTGATGTCAACAACCAGGCCTTCATCGTGCCCAGGGGGTCGACGATGCAATCGCTGGCCGAGCTGCCGGGCAAGCGGGTCGGGTACATCCGCTCGACGTCGTCGCACTACCTGCTGCTGCGCGCCCTCAAGGACCTGGGCCTGACCCTGGCGGACATCCAGCCCCTGGCGCTGACGCCCCAGGATGGCTTCGCCGCGTTCCAGAACGGCAACCTGGATGTCTGGGTGACCTTTGGCTACTTCATCCAGCTGGCCGAGCTGCGCAGCGGTGCGCGGGTGCTGCGCACCGGGCAGGGCTACCTGTCGGGCAATTACGTGATCGCCGCCAACCGACGGGCGATCGAGGATCCGCTCAAGCGCGCGGCGATTGAGGACTATGTACGCCGCGAGTACCGCAGCTGGCAATGGGTGCAGCACCACCCCGAGGCGTGGGCGGCGCGATGCGAGCAGGTGCTGGGCATCCCCCGGGAAGTGTTCATTGCCCAGTACAAGGCCCAGAGCGGGCCGCGGGTGCTGCAGGCGGTGGACGATGCCGCGGTGCATTCGCAGCAGGACGTGGCCGACACCTTCCACGCCGCCGGCGTACTGCCCCAGCGCCTGGACGTGGCGCCGTTGTGGGATCGCAGTTTCAGCTGGACCGAGTGATTCACGCGATCCCCCGCAGGGCCGCGCCTGGCAAAAAGGACTCCCATGCCTCCCTCAACTCGATACGCCTGGCTGCCACTGGCACTGGCCTGCAGCGCCGCGCTGGCCGATGTCGCGCCCTCGACCCGCGCCCTGCATGAGCGCCTGATCGTGCTCGACAGCCACCTGGACACGCCCATGCAACTGGCCCGGCCCGGCTGGGACATCGGGCAGCGCCACCGCTATGCCGACGATCTGTCCCAGGTCGACCTGCCGCGCATGCGCGACGGTGGCCTGGACGGCGGATTCTTCGCCATCTTCACCCCCCAGGGTCCGCTCACGCCCGAGGGACGCACCCTGGCCAGCGAACATGGCCTGGCGGTAATCACCCGGATCCGCGACATGGTCGCCGCCCGGCGGGACGCGTTCGCCCTGGCCACGCGGGCGCAGGAGGTGCCGGCGATCGTTGCCTCAGGGCGGCGGGTGGTGCTGATCAGCATGGAAAACGCCGAACCGCTGGCGGCCGACCCCGGCCGGCTGGCCACCTACCACCGTCTGGGCCTGCGCATGCTGGGCCTGGTGCATGCGCAGAACAACGATTTCGCCGATTCGGCCACTGCCTTGCCGCACTGGCATGGGCTGAGCCCGGCCGGCCGCGAGCTGGTGCAGGCGGCCAACCGCCTAGGGATCCTGATCGATGTGTCCCATGCCTCCGATGCGGTGTTCGATCAGGTGCTGGCGTTGTCCCGTGCCCCGGTGATCGCCTCGCATTCCGGCGCCCGGGCCATCGGCCCGCATCCGCGCAATCTCGATGACGAACGATTGCGCCAGCTTGCTGCCGGGGGCGGGGTGGTGCAGGTCAATACCTATGCCAGCGACCTGGGGCCGCGTGCGCCGAATCCCGCGCGGGACAAGGCCCTGGCACCGCTGTACCGGGAGTTCCGCCTGGCGGCCAGCCTGCCGCCCGCGCAGGTGGCGGACCTGGCCCGGCGCATCCGCGAGGTCGAGGCCCGGTATCCGTTGCCGGCAACCAGCCTGGACGACTTCATGGCGCATCTGCTGCACATCCTTGACGTAGTCGGGCCACGGCATGTCGGCATCGGCGCGGATTGGGATGGCGGCGGCGGGGTGACGGGACTGCGCGATGTCAGCGATTTGCCGGAGATCACTGCGCGGTTGTTGGCGGCGGGGTACCACGAACGGGACCTCGCGGATATCTGGGGAGGGAACCTGTTGCGAGTGATGGGAGAGGCGCAGACCGCTGCTGCTGCGAGCTCAGGTGTTTCAAAATAATTATGCGTTTTGTGCAGCATGCAAAGCTTAAGACATTACACATTTTAATATTTGCATATGCTCAAAATGTATTTCTCTTATCCCATCCCGCTCTCTAGGATGGCTCCACATAGAGCGTTTTCGTAGCTTGATAACATCAAGCCATAACTGAAAGCGATAACCGTGGACCAGGGAGAGTGCCCGCGATGCCATTGACCAGACGACAGCTCATTGCCCGTATCGGTGTGGTCGGTGGCCTGCAGGCTGCCACGGCGGCTCTGGGCCTGTTTGGCACCCCGGGGTCGGCACGGGCCGGCCAGGAGAACTATGCCGCGTTGCCACTGACCCGTGTAGGGCAGGGCGCCACTGTCACCGTGGTCGGTGCCGGCATCGGCGGCCTGGTGGCTGCCTACGAGCTGCGCAAGGCCGGTTTCGCCGTCACCCTGCTGGAGGCCCGCGAACGGGTTGGCGGGCGCAACTGGACCGTGCGCCAGGGGGATCGGGTCGCGTTCACCGATGGCAGCGTGCAGACCGTCGCGTTCGACGAGGATTTCTACCTCAACGCCGGCCCCGGCCGACTGCCCAGCCATCACCAGTTGATGCTCGGCTATTGCCGCGAGCTGGGAGTGGCGCTTGAGGTCCTGGTCAACACCAGCCGCAACGCGCTGGTGCGTCCCGACCTCGACCAGCCGCCAATGCAGATCCGCCAGGCAGTCAACGACAGCCGTGGGCACCTGGCCGAACTGCTGGCCAAGGCCGTCGACCGCCAGGCCCTGGACCAGGAACTGAGCCTGGACGACCGGCGCAACCTGCTGGGTTTCCTGCGCACCTGGGGCGACCTGTCGGAGAAACTCGAGTACCTGGGCTCGGCGCGCTCGGGCTACAAGGTCTGGCCCGGGGCCGGCGACCAGCAGGCCCTGCGCAACGACCCGCTGCCCCTGCGCACCTTGCTCAACCCGGCCCTGGGCACGGCACTGATGATCGACGAGTACCCGGAGTTCTCGCCGACCATGTTCCAGCCGGTGGGCGGCATGGACCGTATTCCCCAGGCCTTCCAGCGCCACCTGCAGGATGTTCTGCGCCTGGGGGCCGAGGTGGG
Organism: Pseudomonas sp. WC1; assembly: GCF_050586565.1. NCBI lineage: Bacteria > Pseudomonadati > Pseudomonadota > Gammaproteobacteria > Pseudomonadales > Pseudomonadaceae > Pseudomonas > Pseudomonas sp. WC1. The sequence goes on along the minus strand of NZ_JBOBDQ010000019.1, from coordinate 57,626 downwards.
CTCGATCCGCAATTTCGAGGATCGGGTGGAGATCGGTTACCAGCAGCAGGGTCAGCCACAGCGCATCACCAGCGACTATGCGGTGATCGCCTTGCCGCTGCCGCTGCTGGCGAAGCTCGACAGCAACTTCAGCGCCCAGGTACGCCAGGCGATCGCCGCCGTGCAATTCGGCCATGCCAACAAGGTGGCCTGGCAGTCCCGCCGGTTCTGGGAGACCGACTACCAGATCTACGGTGGCCTGTCGTTCATCAATCAGGCGTCTTCCGGCCTGTGGTACCCCAGCGGTGGCTTCAACCAGGCCGAGGGCATTCTCGTCGCCGCCTACAACAACGGCGAAACCGCCCGCCAGTTCGCCGACAAGTCGGTCGCCGAGCAGATCGCCCTGTCGCGCCAGGCCGTGGAGCTGCTGCACCCTGGTCACGGCCACGAGCTGCGCAAGCCGTTGGTGGTGGACTGGGGGCGCATACCCCACAGCCTCGGGCCGTGGATCAGCCTCCCGCTGGCCGACGCTGACTACGACCTGCTCAACCAGGCTCAGGGGCGGGTGCACCTGACCAGCGATGCGCTGGCCCACAGCGGCATCGGCATCTGGCAGGAAACCGCCGCCAGCGCCGCCCGGCGGGTGGTGCGCAACCTGTGCGAGCGTGCCCAGGGCACCGCGTAGGCCCGGCAGACCGCCTGAGCAATACACACCGAAAACCATCTGCCAGGTAGCGGACCTCCGAGGCTGGCGCCTACACATCAGTGGAGCTTCGCCATGCCTTTCAAGCACACCCTTCTGGGGTTGGGGGTCCTGTTCGCCGCGGCCAGCCAGGCCGCCGATATCGAGCGCGTCCCCTCGACCTATCCCAACTCGCCGATCCTGCAGTCGGCGACCCTGCCGCCGGGCACGGCGCTGACCTTCGTCTCGGGCATCCTGCCCGACCCGGCCGACCCCAAGGCGGCCAAGGATGAACTACGCGCCAATGGCGACACCGAGGCGCAGACCGTGGCGGTGCTGCGCAAGGTCGAAGCCGCCCTGGCGCCGCGCGGGCTCGGCCTGGGCGATGTAGTGCAGCTGCGGGTGTACCTGGTGGGCGACCCGCGATTGCAGGGGCGCATGGACTTCGACGGCCTGCAGCGCGGCTTCCGCCAGTTCTTCGGCAGTGAGCGCCAGCCGTTGAAACCGACCCGCACCACGGTGCAGGTGGCCGGGCTGGTATTGCCCGGCGCCCTGATCGAAGTCGAGGCGGTCGCCGCCAAGGCCCGTTGAGCCCCCGAACCCGAGAGCGGCGGCCGGGCCATGGCCGCCACAAGGAATATCCGCAGATGCCCAAGACCTTCAAGCTTTCCCCCGTGGCCACCGCCCTGGCCCTGAGCCTGGCCGGCGAGGCCATCGCCGCCGAAGACCCGGCACTGTCCACCGTGGTGGTGACCGGCGTGCGCGGCAGCCAGCAGCGCACCGTGACCGACAGCCCGGTGCCGGTGGACGTGATCTCCGGCGAGCAACTGCGCACCAGCGGCCAGAACGGCCTCAAGGACATGCTCACGCGCCTGTTGCCCTCGTTCAACGCACCCACCATCAACGGTGGCGGCACCGCCTTCCTGGTGCGCGGCATCAGCATGCGCGGCCTGGGCGGCGACCAGGTGCTGATCCTGGTCAACGGCAAGCGCCGGCACAACACGGCGATGATCAACAACAACGCGCGTGTCGGCACGGCCGCGGTGCCGGTGGACCTGGACCTTATTCCCACCGCGGCGATCGAGCGCATCGAGGTGCTGCGCGACGGCGCGGCGGCGCAGTACGGCTCCGACGCCATCGCCGGGGTGATCAACATCATCCTCAAGCAGGACGCCGAGGGCATCACCTCCGACAGTTCCGTCGGGCAGTACTATGCCGGGGACGGCACCAGCGGCCATGAGGCGGCCAACGCCGGCTTCGGCCTGGGCGACGGCGGCTTTCTCAACCTGTCGTTCGACGCCAAGGTGCAGGAACCCTACGAACGCGCCGGCGCCGTGCGCGGCAACTTCACCACCCTGGCCAACGGCGAGCCCGACCCGCGCCTGAGCGAACGCCACGGCTGGGGCGAGGAATACGGCCTGGGCCGCGACCGCACCTACAGCGGCGCCTACAACCTGGAACTGCCCCTGGGCGAGGCACTGAAGCTGTACTCGTTCTCCACCCTCAGCTACCGCGACGGCAAGAAGGTCCTCGGCCACCGCGCGCCCACCGACATCACCGCGACCAACTGGCTGCCCAACGCGCCCTATCCGAAAGGCGGCCAGGCCACCCGCGAAGTGGAGGAGACCGACTACCAGTTGCTCGCCGGCCTCAAGGGCCTGGCCGCCAACTGGGATTGGGACCTGTCGACCACCTATGGCCGCGACAAGGCCAAGCTGTACATCGACAACAACCTCAACCTGTCCAACGACCCGTTGCTGAGCCAGCGTCGCTTTCACCTGACCGACGAGATCTTCGACCAGTGGACCACCAACCTGGACTTCAGCCGGGCCCTGGACATTGGTTGGAGCAGCCCGCTGGAAACCTCGTTCGGCGTCGAGTACCGCTGGGAGAAGTACCAACTCACCGAGGGCGAACCCAATTCCTACAACTATGGCGACTACGTCATCCCAAGCGGCCCGCTGGCCGGACGGCGTCCGGACCCCGGCCTGTTCTCGGTCAACGGCACCACGCCGGAGGATGCCGGGCAGATGATCCGCCATAGCGGTGCGGCCTACGTCGACTTTGGCCTCAACCTCACCCCGCAGTGGTACAGCGCCTTCGCCCTGCGCTACGAGCGCTACAACCAGGAGGTCGGCGAGACCGTCAGCGGCAAGTTCACCACCCGCTACGAGTTCGCTCCGGGTTATGCGGTGCGCGCGGCGGTGAGCAATGGCTTCCGTGCGCCGTCTCTGGCGCAGAACGTGTTCTCTTCGACCAGCTCGGTGACGATCTTTGGCGCCGGCGGCAGCACCAGTACCGCACGCACCAAGCAGATGCGCCCCGGCTCGCCCGAGGCCATTGCCCTCGGCGCCCAGACCCTGGAACCGGAGAAGTCGCGCAACTACAGCCTGGGCTTCACCGCCGAGCCCACCGAGCGCCTGCGCCTGACTGCCGACTTCTACCTGATCGACATCGACGACCGCATCCTGCAGACCGGCGTGCTCACCGGGCCCGCGGTGTCGCAAATCCTGGTGGCCAACGGCCTGTCGCCTGACTTGTCCGGGCAGTACTTCGCCAACGCCGCGGACACCCGCACCAAAGGCGTCGACCTGGTGGCCGAGTACCGCCAGCCGCTCGCCGAGTACGGCACCGTGCGCTGGAGCCTGGCCTACAACCGCAACAAGACCACCATCCGTGACCTGGCCGACACCCCGGCGAGCCTGTCGAGCCTCGGCGCAGGGTACGTGCTGTTCGACCGCCAGCAGCAGATCGACCTGACCAAGGCCACACCCAAGGACAAGTGGATCCTCAACAGCAACTACAAGGTCGACGACTGGACGCTGAACCTGACCCTGACCCGCTACGGCGAGTACACCGAAGGCTCGAACATCCCGGCCAACGACCGCACCTACAGCGCCAAGTGGATCACCGACATCGACGTGGCCTACGACCTCACCCAGAACATCACGGTGGCGCTGGGCGCCAACAACCTGTTCGACAAGTACCCGGACAAGATCGGCATCGTGCCCTGGGCCGGGACCTACGAGTACGGGATGTTCTCGCCCTATGGACTGGGTGGGGGATACTACTATGGCCGCGTGAGCCTGGCGTTCTGATGAGTCATTTATTCAGTGGGCGTCACATGCTGACGGGGTTGCTGTGCCTGGTGCTGGGGGGCGTTCACGCAGACGAAACCCTGCGCGTCTCCAGCCAGAAGAACTCGATGCAGGTGCTGCTGCAGGCCGCCGGCGAGCTCGACGATGTACCGTACCCCCTGGAGTTCGCCGCCTTCGGCGCCGCCGCACCCACCGCCGAGGCCCTGGCGGCCGGCGCGGTGGATATCGGTACCCTGGGCACCGCGCCGTTCGTGTTCGCCACTGCGGCCGGCGCCGGGCTCAAGACCGTCGGGGTGGTGCGCCTGCAGGTGACGCCCACGGCGGTGGCGATCGTCGTGCCCGAAGCGTCGCCATTGAGCGACGCGGCGTCGCTGGTGGGCCGGCGCATCACCACCACCCGTGGCTCCATCGGCCATTACCTGGCGCTGGCAGCGTTGCGCGCCACTGGCCACAGCGGCCGCGACGCCACGTTCGTGTTTCTCCAACCAGGCGAGTCACGCAGCCTGCTGGCCAACGGCGGCGCAGACGCCTGGGCCACCTGGGACCCGTACACCAGCATGGTCCAGCTCGAAGGCGGCACGCGGGTGCTGGTCAGCGGCGAAGGCTTGTTCGCCGGCAACATGCTGCTGGTGGCCAACCCTGCGACGATCCGCGACAAGCCGGCGCAACTGCGGGATTTCCTGCGCCGGGTTGGCCGCGCCTGGGACTGGGCCAACGCCCATGTCGAGGAGTTCTCGGCGATTCAGGCCCGCCAGAGCGGGCTGCCGCTGGAGGTGCACCTACGCTCGAACCGATTTTCACAGCCACGCCAAGTTGCGGTGGACGACGCGCTGGTCAGGGACTTGGCCGACACCGCCCGGCTGTACCAGGACGAGGGGGTGATCGGCCCGGGCTTCGTTGCCGAACAACAGGTGGACAAACAGTTCAATGAAGCACCGGAAGTTCAGTGAAAGTTATCCGCAGTACGTAACTTAAGTTGTAATTTTTATAATGTTCATGCGTATCTCTGATAATGGCTTAAGTTGTTCTGTAATATTTTGAAAAAAGTTTTGATGCTAGAGAAAAACGATATTTCACAAGTGCTTGCTGCTTGTTGAAGATGGCCTGGCGACCATCGGAAGTCGCCGGTTAGCCGCCATTCACAGGTGCAGTCAAACCGTTCAGGAATACGCGAGGGAGTGTTCATGCTGACGATTACCACGGTCGAGGAATTGACCGCCGCACAGTTAGACGATGTGATTCACGCCCGCACACTGGGCATCCTGATCAAAGGTTTCGCACCCGCCGACACCGTGGCCTTGGCCCTGGAGCGCCTGAGTCATCACGAGCTGCGTGGTGCCTTCAGCGAGCAGACCGAGTTCGTGCGCCTGGGCAAGGCCTACATCGAGATCAGGGACGAGGCCAGCCGAGCCGAGTACCACGGCCAGGCCATCGCCAATATTCGCAAGATCCGCAGCGCCTTCGGCCCGCTGGCATCGCCCATCGACCATCTGCGCCTGCTGCTCGACGAGGTCTGGCCCAAAGGGGCGCGGCTGCTGGATGTGAACGGGCGCAAGTGCTTCGTCGGCATCGCCCGCTTCCAGGGCAACAACGTCGACCTCACGCCGCATACCGATGACCTGGCCCGCAATGCCCCGGCCGACCACCAGCCGCGGCTGCTCACCCAGCTGTCGACCAACATCTACCTGCAGATCCCCGAGGACGGCGGCGAGCTGGAGATCTGGAACCTGCACCCCGACGAGGCCGAGTACGAACGCCTGCGTGGCCAGCGCGCCTACGGTATCGAGCGCCACCTGCTGCCGCCAGCGGACCTGGTGGTCAAGCCCGAGGCGGGTGACCTGATCTTTCTCAACCCGCGGTTGATCCACGCGGTGCGCCCCTCGGCCACCAGCACCCGGGTCACCCTCGGCGTATTCATCGGTTATTTCGGCGACGACCAGCCTTTGGCCTACTGGAGCTAAGCAACATGAGCAATGTGGAAGCGATCAACCTCAAAGCCTATTTCAACAAGGGCGGCGAAGCGCTGGACTTCACCGGCAAGCGCTGCGTGCTGGCAGTCAGCGTGGGCCAGGAATACCACGAGGAGCAGAAGCTCAGCTCCACCGTGCACCTGATCAACAAGTCCGGTTTCAGCCAGGTGAAGGTGGTGGTGGCCGACACCTTGCAGCGCCACAACAAGCACGGCAAGTCGCCGGGCGAGGCGCTGTCGGCGTCGATTCGCGATGGTGACGCGTGGCTGGCGCGCAACCGCAAGTACCTGGCCGGATTGGAGGCGCCGGTAAGCATCAGCCGCTGGAACCAGGAGCTGGCCTCGGACCGTTACGCCGAGCTGCGCCAGCAGGTGAACCAGCTTTATCGGGAAAGCGAGGAGCTGCGCGCCGCCATCGAAGCCACCATTGGCGTGTTCATCGAGCGTCTGCGAGTGCGTGACCCCGAGGCGGACCTGGAGCGCGCCGCCGCCCAGTGCCGCGAGTACATCCTCGAGGAAGTGCCGATCATCCTGCCGCAGTGGGCCGAGCAGGGGTACGACTACGTGATCTACCCGCAGCAGATGACCGACGCCATGGCGACCGCCCGGCGCCTGCTGGTCGAGCCTCACGCGCCAGACCGCGTGCACTGGCTGCCGCTGAAGTTCAAGAAACGCGGCATTCCGATTCCCTTCACCCTGCCAGGGGTGGTGCATCCGGCCTGGGCCGCCAGCGCCATTGCCATCTGACCTTTAGCCACGCAGGCCCCACGCCACACGGACGATGGCCTTCACACTGAAATCCGGAACAGGAGTTTCCATGGGCGTTTTTGCGCAACAGCAACGCAAATGGTGGGCTTTGCTCGGTGTGAGCATCGCCAGTTTTCTCGGCTGCGTCGACTTCACCATCGTCAACACCGCGCTGCCGGCGTTGCAGGCCGACCTCGGCGCCTCGGTGGGCAGCCTGCAATGGGTGATCAACGGCTTCATCCTGGCGTTGTCCAGCAGCATGGTGCTGGTGGGCAGGCTGGCCGACCTGAAAGGCCGCCGGCGGGTACTCAACCTCGGGCTCACGGTCTTCGGACTGGCCTCGCTGGCGGCAGGGCTGGCCAGCACCATCGATACGCTGGTGGCCGCGCGGATCGCCCAGGGCCTGGCCTGCGCGGTGCTGTACACCGCGTCGGGGGCGATCGTCGCGGCCACCTTCGCCAGCGAGGAACAGGGCAAGGCGTTCGGCGTGCTGTTCGGTGTCAATGGCATCGGCCTGGCGGCGGGGCCGGTGTTGGGCGGGCTGATTACCAGCGCCTTCGGCTGGCAATGGATCTTTCTGGTCAACGTGCCGTTCGTGTTGCTCAGCCTGGCGATCATCGCCGTGGCGGCGGACGAGTCGCGGGCCGGCGAGGACGGCGCACGGCTCGACTGGCTGGGGGCGGCGTTGCTGCTGCTGGGTTTGCCGAGCCTGGTGCTGGCCATCGTCCAGGGCGCCGACTGGGACTGGACCTCGGCCAGTACCCTGGGCCTGCTGGGGGTGGCGCTGCTTGCCCTGCTGGCCTTCGTCGCGGTCGAGTTGCGGGTCGAGGCGCCGATCATCGACTTGCGCCTGTTCGCCAACCGCCGCTTCGTCGCGGCGGTCACCGCCAGCTTCGGCCTGGCAGTGTTCTATTGCGTGGCATTTTTCGTGATGCCGTTGTACCTGGCGTTGATCCGTGGTGAGAGCGTGCAGACCAGCGGCCTGCTGTTGCTGCCGACCACGCTCGGCGTGGCGTTGCTGTCGCCGTGGGTGGGGCGCCTGGTGGACCGCAAGGGCCCGACATTGCTGGTGCAGGCCGGGTTACTGCTGTTCGTGCTGTCCGCCGTGCTGCAGGCGGCATTCGGCGAGCAGACTTCGTTGCTGCACCTGCTCGGCGCCTTCGCGGTGATGGGGCTGGGCTGGGCGTGCATCCTCGGGCCTTCGACGGTGCTGGGGATCTCTTCGGTACCGCAGCAGGTGAGCTCGGTGGCCATGGGGTCGCTGATGACCCTGCACAATGTCGGCGGTGGGCTCGGCCTGGCGGTCGGGGTGGGGCTGTACCGGGCGGTGGCGGCCGATACCTTGTCCGGCGCCACGGGCGTACCTGCGCAGACCGCTTGGCTGGCCAGGGCGGCGGCGGCGCCGGAGCAGGGCGCGGCCCTGCTGGGCGAGCACCTGGGGCAGGGCGGCGACGTCCTGCAGGGCTGGGTGCATGCCGCGTTTCTCGACGGCTACCAGGCGTTGATGGTGTTCCTCGCCGTCAGCCTGTTGCTGGTCTGGGGCACGGTGATCCTGCTGCTGCGCACGACAAAAGCACCTGCGCCTGCCCAGGAGCCCAGCCATGGCAAGGCGTGACGGCCGCCTGCGACTGGGGGCTTTTCTCTCCGGCGCCGGCGCCCACGCCGGCAGTTGGCGACACCCGCAGGCCGACGCCGATGCCTCGATCAACTTCGAGCGCTATCGACAGTACGCCCAGACCCTTGAGCGCGGATGTTTCGACGTGCTGTTCCTCAACGACAACGTCGCCGTCGGCGAGCTGGATCCACGGGTGCTGCGCAGCAGCGCCCACAGCCTGCGCTGGGACCCGCTGACCCTGCTGCCGGCACTGGCGGTGGTGACCCGCCACCTTGGCTTGATCGCCACCGCCAACACCAGCTTCAACGAGCCGTACAACATCGCCCGCACCTTCGCGTCCCTCGATCACCTGTCCGCTGGCCGCGCCGGCTGGAACCTGGTCACGGGATTGATCGGCGGCGAGAATTTCAACCACGCGGCGCACGTGTCCCATGCCGATCGCTATGCCCGTGCCGGGGAGTTCTTCGACGTGGTCACCGGGCTCTGGGACAGCTGGGCGGACGATGCCTTCCCGCTGGACAAGGCCTCCGGCACCTGGCTGGAGCCCGCGCGGATGCGGGTGCTCGACCACCAGGGCGAGCATTTTCGCGTGCGTGGCCCGTTGAATGCGCCACGGCCGTTGCAGGGCTGGCCGGTGATCGCCCAGGCCGGCTCCTCTGAAGCCGGAAGAGCGTTGGCGGCGCGCAGCGCCGAGCTGGTGTTCACCGCCCAGCAGACCTTGACCGAAGGCCGGGCATTCTACGCGGACATCCACCAGCGCCTGGCCGTGGCCGGTCGGCCGTCGCAATCATTGCTGGTGTTGCCGGGCCTGGCGCCCGTGGTGGGGCGCACGGCCAGCGAAGCGCAGGAGAAGCACGAGCAACTGCAGGCGCTGGTGGATCCGGAGGCGGCGCTCAAGGCACTGTCGTTCCTGCTGGATATCGGCATCGACCTGGAGCGGCTGCCACCCGATGCCCCGGTTGTGCTGCCGGCCCCGTTGCCAGTGACCGAACGGCACAAGAGCCGCCAGCAGCTGGTGGTGGACCTGATCCGCCGCGAACGGCCCACCGCCAGACAACTGCTGGCCAGGCTCGGCGCAGGCGGACACCGGCTGCTGGTGGGCACGCCCGGACAGATTGTCGAGGAGATGGCCTGCTGGTTCGAGGAAGGCGCGGCGGATGGCTTCAACCTGCTGTTTACCCATCTGCCGGGCGGGCTGGATGATTTTGTCGGGCAGGTGGTGCCGGAGTTGCAGCGGGTGGGCTTGTTCCGGCGCGAGTATGAGGGGCGTACGTTGCGGGAGAACCTGGGGTTGCGGTATGTGCCGAACCGGTATTTTTCGAACTGAGCGTGGCACCTGTGTGGGCTTGACCCGCGATGGCGCTAAAGCTATCGCGGGGCAAGCTGCTCGGGACTGTCAGATTTTCTGTGTGCGGGCCGGTAATGGCCTGCGTCAGGCAGGCCCTGACTCTCACCAGGTCGGCCTGATGAACCGATCTCCGTCGGGGAGAACGCCGGGTGCGCCAGGATGCGGCGCAGGAAGATAATGTTGGTCTTCAGCCCCCCAATGGCGAACTCATCAAGCATCGCCAGCAGTCGCAGGCGCGCCTGTTCGTGGTCCTGGCCCCAGGCGATCAGCTTGCCCAGCATCGGGTCGTAGAACGGCGATACCACGACGCCCTCGCTGACTAGCAGCTGGCGCATTTTGGAATCGGATTTCCATAGTGTGAGTAGGGTCGTGTTTTAGAAGTATTGAAGGCTAGCTAAGAAAGTTTCGTAACCGATCCATGAAGTCGCTGATGAAATTTCTCAATCCCTGCCCGAAACGAGGATAAAAGGTTATCGGTTCAGGGTTCGGGTGGGGTGCCGTACGAATTGTCATAGAGACGAGATTCCCCTGTGAGTCGAACGCATGACTGACTGGTACCTGTTTTTGGTAAGTAGTTACTGGCCTGTTGGCTAGCCGGGCTAGAACCAATCCTGGGGGCTTGACAGGATTGAAGTTATGATCCTCATACCAACTACCAGCATGGCAGCGAATGAGATGTATCGGTCCATTGGATAGTTCTATGTTTTCTCTCTTCATTTCTGCTAATAGCGCTTTGGGTTCGAACCCTCCAATTGTGCTGGTTCTAGGGCGCCCATGTCCGGCGATTACTGTCATGTTATCGGTGTTGTGAATTATAGTGATGGCCCTAGCCTTAGGCGTTTCGCCAGTCAACTCTCCAAGGTACCGCACCGAGCCATCAGTCTTCTGAAAAGGAATAATGTGCGGTTTTCGCCGATGCCCTGAAGGGTCGCTGAAATTTATTGGATCCCCGGATGCAAATGCGTAGCTGTTGATCCCCCCTAGATCGAAAGGGCTTTCACTGTCCGGGCTACAAAATCTCATCAGAGTTGGTACATAAGAGCGCTGCCCCTTGCCAAGTAAATAATGGAGAGTAGGTTCCTCGGGGCGCTCACCCTTGAAAGCGATCGGTAGCAGTTCCTCGCGTCCAGCTGTGCCATATACGCTGAACATGCTGGATTGGACCCTGGCCACATAAAATGTTCGCATGGGAGTGTGTTGCAAATCGCAGGCGGCAAGGTTGACGAAATTTTTATCGGCTGTAGTGACTAGCCAACCAACCGGTAAGCCACCGTGGCTTAAAATTGAAGTCTGACGTTCTTCCTCAAGAATCGTGGTGCGATTGTTATCAAGGTAAAAGAATCGCTTCACATGAAGCTTCCTGTCGACCATTGGCATACCCTGACTTCTCAATTAGTTTTCTTCGATAGGACATTTTTGCCGTAACTCATAATCACGGCATGTCGTGGGGCTATCAACTGGCAAATTTATCAGTTCTCCGGTCTATCCTTAGGCGTTCACCGGCGGCTCCAGGCTCGGCGGGTCGCCCACCGTAGGCGGCACGGTCGGCTTGATCGGCAGCTCGTCCGGGTCCTCCTCGGGCACCGGCGGCGGCAAGGTCGGATCGTCGATGTTCGGGTCGGGTGTCTCCGGTGGAATGGGAATGTTCATGGGCCTGGCCTCGCGGGATGAATGAAGAGGTGTCGCAGGATTTGACCGGGGCTTGCGCCCTGCGCTCATTCTTTTTGAACCCTCGCGCTTGCGCACGGCTCTGAACTCTTTCCGCCACCAGCCCAAGGGAGCATGGTCGATGTCTGGTAACGAGCCGTTCGAAAGCGTGCCCATGGCGGGCGATCACCCGGACCAGGCCCCCAGCCGGCGTTTGCACTGCGTGGTCATGCATTCGCCGGGCAACGACCTGTGGCTGGCCGACTTCACCCCCACCGAGCTGGGCCTGCACCTGTTCAGCATCGAGGCCTAGATCGGCCCCTGGGCCACCTATTGCCAAGAAATACAAATTGTTGCTGCACCCCGACGCCGCACGTCTGATGGGGAGGCCGAGCACCGCAGCTACCTCACCCGCAGTCGCGAATTCCCGCTGGACGTGGACCGCGAGGCGACCCAGTTTGCCAGCTGGTATGAGCTGTTCCTTCAGGTTCGCGCGCAGAGCGTGTTGGGGCTGCGAAGTGCCAGGCGGTAGCAGCGATCTTGAAATCGAGCGCCGCCCGCGCGGCGCATCGCGGGGCAAGCCCGCTCCCACGCAGCCCCGTGCTACTTCAGAGGGGGCAGCTCAACCCCGCTGATCGAAGAAATGCCCCATCAGCTGCAACAACGGCCGGCGTCGGTTCTTCACCGCGAACTCCCATTCATGCGTCTGCGACGGCGCATGGCCGAGCTCATGCTCGCCCAGCAGCTTCTGCACCTTGGCCAGGCGGTACCAGGGCACCGAGGGGAAGGCATGGTGGACGATGTGCAGGTTGAAGTTGAGGATCACGAAACGCGACCACAGCGGCAGGCTCTTGCAGTCGTGGGACACGCCGTCCTGCTCCCAGAACTGCAGGCGATCGGCATCGCGGGCGAGCAGCGGGGCCTCGGCGTGGTGCGGCAGGTTGAGCAGCTCGACCATGAAGAACAGGAACACCCAGGTGATCAGGTAGAACAGCACCAGGTCCAGCAGGTGCCCCAGGCTCCAGGCCAGCACGGCCGCCGCCAGGTAGCCGGCCAGGTACAGGCGGGCGAAGCGGATCTCCTTGAGGATCCGCGGCGAGCTGTCGCCCTTGGCCTTGGCGATGAAGGGCGCGCGCCAGTTGAGCAGGAAGTGGTTGGCGGCGATCATCGGGATCCAGTGCTTCCAGACGAACTCCAGGGTGCGCTCCTGCTTCTTGGTCATCACCGAGAAGCGCTCGATCATGCCGCGGTTCTCCGGATCGTTCAGCGGGTGCGCGGTCCAGGTGTGGTGGGCCATGTGGAAGCGCCGGCGGACCAAGAACGGCAGGGCGATCAGCCAGCCGTTGCAGTGGCCGATGAAGTCGTTGAACCGGCGGTTGGCCGAGGCGGCGCCGTGGGTCGCCTCGTGCATGATCAGGTAGAGCTGCACGGTGGCCAGACCGGCCAGCGCCAGGCCCAGCAACTGCAGGGCAGTGGAGTCGGCGAGCCAGAGGTTCCAGGCCACCGCCAGCAGCAGCAGGTCGGCAAACCACAACATCACGGTCCAGGGTTCCCGGGCACCGTCGGGGATCTGTTTTCTTACACTAAGCCATTGGTCCTTGGTCACTTGCTGAAACTCCGATCGGTTAGCTGGCGGCCCGGGAAGCCGGGGCCGCGGGTAGGCTGCAGAGGTTGTTGGCCAGGTGCGCGTAGGCCAGGTCGAAGCGGGCGATGTCATCATCGAAACCGTGGCTGCGCGGCGCCACGGCGAAGTCCTGGAACACCAGCTGGATGCAGTCGTAGCGGCTGCCGTTCTCCAGGTGCCAGGCCGGCAGGTAGGCGGTGATCGCAAAGCCCAGGCGGCGTAGGCTGGCCAACAGCTCCAGCTTGTCGGCCAGGATCACCAGGCCGACGTACTCGGCCTGGGAATATTGACGCAGCAGCGCGCCCAGCTCGGTCAGCACGGCGTGGGTCGAGGCATAGCGGCCGCACTGGCCCGACAGCATCAGCGCGGCGGCCTGCGGGTCGTGGCTGTAGCTGAGCTGGCCATGGCGTTCGGCGCCGATCGGGCCGCTGAGGTAGGTGTCCGGGTAGCTGCCGGGGGCAACGGCAAGCTGCAGGGCGGGGTAGAGCAGCCTGCGGATATAGTCGGCGGCGCGGGTGGTCACGTACCAGGGGGCGACGTGCGCAAAGCGGGCCTGGGGGACGGGGTGGATGGCGGTCAGGTGATACTCGCGCAGGCCATCGACCTTGTCCGGGCCACCGTCATGGCCCACCAGCACGGCGGGGCGGATCTTCTTCATGACGCCGTGGCTGGCGATGTTGCGGGTAATGTAGAAGCCCAGTTCCATGGGTGCTGGCCGGTGCGTCTCGAAACCGAGGCGGACCAGGCTGGAGATGGCGCCGGTCCTGCGCGCGTCAGGGTGAATCACACCGTGGCACACCTCCCACGACTGGTTCCACGGGCGGCGGGCGATGCAGCAGCAGCCGACCAGGTTACCCTCGGCCTCGGCGACGAACCACTGCTGTTGCCCGCTGCTCATCGAGTAGCGGATGTAGGACGAGCTCTGGCAGGGGTGGGTGGTCTGCCCATAGACCTGCTGGAACAGCGCGGCGAGGGATTCGATATCGGCGGGGTTGGCTGGGCGATAGCGTAGTGTTTCGGTTTCCGGCAACGGCGCAACGGCCGTTTGCGGTGAACGGGTCGCAGTCATGACGCACCTATTGTCTTTATTGAAGGCGAACGAAGGCAGTGACCGCCCAGGGCAGGTCACGGGTACGTGTCGTTTTTGGCGCTGCGGTCAGTGGCGAGGATGTCGTCGGTTGACGGCGGGGCTGGCGGGGGCGAGCAAAAGGCAAGGCAGGGCGGGTTTGAACGGAGCGTCATCCGTGAGCGTGGCCATTACGCAACTCCTGTACATGGCGGGGTTCTTGTCCGAGGCAAACAGAAATCCTTCCCGTTGCCAAGAAACCGACTATAGAGCCATGCCATGGGCTGTCAAACGCGCACGGAGGGTCGCCTGCGCGGTGGCCTGTGCGGGGCGGGCAAGGGGCGGATCAGCCCGCCCCCGGTTTTTCGGCACGCCAGGTTCCAGGGTCATGTGTTGTAGGCACAGGCTTACATGCTTACGCCCGAAATGACGACTCGGCGTTCAGCTATCGCTGCCCTTGGGATGGGCGATGTTGCGTTGCGGTTCAGGTTTCCCCAGGCCCGGTGCAGGCACGCGCAGTGGCTGGCCGGCAGTGCTGTAGACCTGGGTGCGAGTGGCCAGTCCGTCGACCAGGGCGCCTTGCAACGGTTGCCTGGCCGGCGGCTTGCCACGGGCCTTGAGGTCGGCGATCACCTCGTCGACCAGGGCATCTATCTGCGTGCTGTCCCGGTGGTGGGCGGTGGTGATCAGGTGCGCGGTATCCCCCGAGGTGGCCAGGCAATGCCGCTTCCACACGCTGGCCGAGGGGCATGGGAACACCACGGTGATCGAGTTAGGGTTGCGCCAGGCCTCGATGCCGGCTGCCCGCAGCCGGTCTACCGCATGCTGGGCCAGGTCCAGGCAGCGCTGGATGCGCTCCCGCCAGTCGTCCATGGAGCGGCTGCGCAGGGCGGCCCACATCATCAGCGGCGTATGGCCGTTGCGCGAGCCGCTGATGGTCTGGTCGCGGGCGCTGATGTAGTCGACCTCCACCGAGATGCGCTCGACGTTGGCGCGCCGGGCCACGACGATGCCGCAGGGCATCGGCGAGCCGATCATCTTGTGCCCCGAGACACAGATCGAGTCGATGCCGTCGGCGAACGAGTAAGGCTCGGGGGCGTCGACGAAGGGCAGGATCATGCCACTGAGTGCCGCGTCGGCGTGCAGGTAGTAGTCTTCGCGGCGGATGCCGGCCCGGGCCAGACGCTGCTGGATGGTGGCGATGTTGTCAGTGGCGCCGCGCAAGGTGGTGCCGATGTTGGCGAAGATGATCGGGTGGTGCTCGCCGTCGGCCGTGATCCGTGCGACCAGGTCGTCATAGTCCATCTCGCCACTGGCCTGGGACGCCACCACCTGGGCCTTGATGCGCAGCAGGCGGACGATCTTGGCCACCGAGTAGTGGGTGTCCTGGGAGTAGTAGAGCGTGGCGTCGGGGAATAGCTCGCGGGCCAGGTAGCAGCCGAACATGTTGCCTTCGGTGCCGCCATTGGTGACATAGCCCCAGCTGTCCTCGAAGGGGATGTGGAACAGTTCGGCGAAGAAGCGCATGACCTCGCGCTCGAAATCGAAGGAGTTGAGCAGGTAGTTGCTGTACTCGTTCCAGTCGCCGCAGTTGTTGATGGAGAAGCGCATGAAACGGTGCAGCAGGCTGTAGTCGAAATCGGCGGATTCGGGGTAGCCGACATTGAAGTACTGGTGGGTGAGGCAGTAGCGCCAGAACCCCTCGAGACGTGCGTGGTCGGCAGGTGAGAATGTCATGTCCAGCTCCATGGAGCGCGCCCGGCCGACCTGGGCCGGGCGCGTTGCGGGTGAAAGTCCTTGTCGGTGGTCGTGTCGGGCTCAGGCGGCCAGGGTGGCGCCGCCGTCGACCACGATGTCCTGCAGGGTCACGTGGCCGGCCTGCTCGGACGCGAGGAACAGCACCACATGGGCGATGTCTTCGGGCGTGGCGATCTTGCCCAGGGGCACGCCGAGCTTGAATTGCTGTGGCAGGCCGTCGATCAACTGCCGTTCTGCCGCCGGATCGCCCAGCATGCCGGCCAGCATCGGCGTGCGCGTCGAGCCCGGCGAGACCACGTTGCAGCGCACGCCGTAGGGCGCAAGCTCCAGGCCCACGCAGTGGCTGAGGCTGACCAGCGCGGCCTTGGAGGCGCAGTAGGCGGCCATGTTCAGGCGCGGCACATGGGCGGCGTTGGAGGCGACGTTGACGATGGCGCCGCGGCGCTGGCGGCGGAACACCGGGGTCCATTGGCGCATCAGGTAGAACGGCGCGCTGGCGTTGACGTCGAGGCAACGCTGCCAGTCCTCGCAGGACACCTCGTCGCTGAGCCCGAGCCGCAGTACGCCGGCGACGTTGACCAGCACATCGAGATACTGCGCCTGTTCCTTGAGCCGGTCGCAGACTCGTTGCACGTCGGCCGGATCGGTCAGGTCGACATGCAGCAGCGGGAACGGCACGTCGGCCTCCTCGCAATCCAGGCCGATGACCTCGGCGCCTTCCTCGACAAAGCGCTGCGCCACGCAGCGGCCGATGCCGCTGGCGGCGCCGGTGACCAGCACGCGCCGTCCAGTGAAGCGGGCCATGGCCATCAGGCAGCCCCCCGCGCTTGTACCAGCGACCACCAGCCGTCCAGGGTCGGCGCGTTGGCCAACTCCTCGAAGCTGACGGCGATGCCGCGCTGCTTGAGCTCGGCCGCCAGCTTCATCACCTGCAGCGAGTCCAGGCCGTAGAAGATCAGGCTTTCCTGGGGATCGAGCTCGCTGTCGTCCTCGATCATCTGGCGCACCCGGCCGTGCAGCCAGTCGCGGGTGGTCACGCCCGCCGGCTGGGTCAGCAGGGTGGCGG
The DNA here is from genome assembly GCF_050586565.1 of Pseudomonas sp. WC1. Classification (NCBI taxonomy): domain Bacteria; kingdom Pseudomonadati; phylum Pseudomonadota; class Gammaproteobacteria; order Pseudomonadales; family Pseudomonadaceae; genus Pseudomonas; species Pseudomonas sp. WC1. The sequence goes on along the minus strand of NZ_JBOBDQ010000019.1, from coordinate 41,027 downwards.
TGTCGGTGACATGGCCACAGCGGGTGGCCACGTACTTCAGGGCCAGGCGGTGCTCCTCCTCGGAAAAGTCGGCCACCGCGTCGCCCACCAGGAAGGCCTGGATATCGTTCATGAAGGCATCGGCGGCGGTGATCATGCAGCCGATATGGGCGTACACGCCGCCGATCAGCAACTGGTCACGCTGCCAGCCACGCATGCGTTCGAGCAGGTCGGAGCGCTGGAAAGCGCTGTAGCGCCACTTGGTCAGCACGGTATCGCCCGGCTGTGGCGAAAGCGCGTCGATGATCGGTTGCTGCTCGGGGTTCGCCGCCGGCAGGCCCGGGCCCCACATGGCGTTGAGCAGGGCGCGGTCTTCCGGCGGTTGTTCATGGGGCTGGGCGGTATAAACCACCGGGATGCCCTGCGCGCGAGCCCACTGGATCAACCGCGACAGGTTGTCCACCAGCGCGGTGAGCAGGGCGCCGTCCGGCTGGTAGAAGCGCAGGAAATAGCGCTGCATGTCGTGGATCAGCAGCACGGCGCGGGTCGGATCGGGTTGCCAGGTGGTCTTGTTGGCCGGGTAGCTGGCCGGTTGCGGCATGGGGTAGTCGTGGATGGTTGGAATGGTCATGTCGGGTCCTTGGACGGTCAGGCGGTCGGGGCGACGGCGAGCAGTGCGCGCAGTTGCTTCTTGTCGATCTTGCCCACCGCGGTCAGCGGCATGGCATCGATCAGCCGGATGCGGTCCGGGAGCTTGTATTCGGCGATGCCCAGGCCCATCAGGTGGCGGCGCAGGGCGATCGGCTTGAGTTGCGGGTTGCGCGAGACGATGAACGCGCAGCTCTTCTCGCCGAGCAGTTCGTCGGGCAGCGCCACCAGGGCGGCATGAGTCACGTCGGGGTGCATGACGATCAGGTTCTCGATCTCCTCCGAGGCGACCTTCTCGCCGCCGCGGTTGATCTGGTCCTTGACCCGCCCGACGACCCGCAGGTTGCCGTCGGCGCTGCGCTGGACGATGTCGCCGGAGTGGTAGAAACCGTCCTGGTCGAACACTTGGGCGTTGTGCTCGGGGCTTTTGTAGTAGCCGCAGAAGGTATAGGGGCCGCGGGTGGCGAGCATGCCGGGCTCGCCGTCAGCGACCGGCCGGCCCTGTTCGTCGAGGATGCGCACCTCGTCCAGTTCGCTGATCGGCCGGCCCTGGGTGGTGAACACCTGTTCGTCGCTGTCGTCCAGGCGGGTGTAGTTGACCAGGCCTTCGGCCATGCCGAAAACCTGCTGCAGCTTGCAGCCCAGCACCTCGGGAACCTGGCGCGCCAAGGCCTCGGCGAAACTGGCGCCGCCGACCTGCAGCAGGCGCAGGCTGCGCAGCTTGGCGGCGTGCCCGGGGGCCGCCTGCAGCCATAGGGCCACGGCGCTGGGCACCAGGGCGGCCATGGTCACGGCGTGGCGTTCGATCAGGGCGAAGCAGTGCAACGGCTCCGGGTTGGCCGCCATGACGATGCAGCCGCCAGCGTGCAGCACGCCCAGGCCACCGGGGGAACTGAGGGTGTAGTTGTGCGCCGCTGGCAGCGCGCAGAGGAAGCGCGTGGCGCTGTCGAGGGCGCAGATCTGCGCGCTGGCCCGCACGCTGTAGGCGTAGTCGTTGTGGGTACGCGGGATCAGCTTGGGGGTGCCGGTGCTGCCGCCGGACAACTGGAACAGCGCCACCTCGCCGGCGGCGCTTGGGGTGTAGTGGGTGCCGCGCACATCGGCGCTGGCGCTCCAGTCGTCGAGGGCATCGAGCATCAGCGTCAGTTTCGGGCGCAGGCCTTCCTTGGCCAGGTCGTCGAGGAACGCCTCGTTGCGGAATACCTCATGCTCCGCCGAAGCGATCAGCAGGGCCGGCTGGATCTGCCGGGCGAAAGCGCCCAGCTCGTGCTGGCGGTGGCTGTACAGCGCGTTGACGGGGGCGATTCCGGCCTTGAGCAGGGCGAACAGCACAATGTAGAACTCGGCGACGTTGGGCAACTGCACCAGTGCCGTGTCGCCCTGGCCAAGGCCGTGGGCGGCCAGGCGCGACGCCAGGTTGGAGGCGCGGCGGTCCAGTTCGCCATAGCTGATGCGGCGTTCGCCGCAGAGGATCGCCGGGGCTTGCGGCTGCACGGCGGCGCGGGCGATCAGCAACTGGCTGAGTGGCTGGTCGTTCCAGAGGCCGGCGGCGCGATAGCGTTGCGCCCGGTCTGTGGGCCAGGGGGTGAATTCGATGGTCATGGGCATCTCGGAAAGCCGGTTTGAGGTCAATGGTCCAGGCCGCATGCACGCAGCATGGTGCCGAGCTTGGTCTGCACTTCGTTCCATTCGCTGTCGGGGCTGGAGGCCTCGACGATGCCGGCGCCGGCGAACAGGCGCACGCGCTGGCCGCTGAAGGTGCCGCAGCGGATGGTCACCACCCACTCACCGTTGCCCTGGGCGTCGCACCAACCGACCATGCCGGTGAACAGGCCACGCTCGAAGGGCTCGACGAAGCGGATCAGCTGGCGGGCGCGCTCGGTGGGGTAACCGCAGACGGCGGGGGTCGGGTGCAGGCGGCAGGCCAGTTGCAGGGCGTCGATATCGGCCGAGGCCAGTTCACCCTCGATACGCGTGGACAGGTGCCACAGCGCCGCAGTGCTGATCAGCGAGGGCCGCTCGGGGACCTGCAGGCGGCTGCACAGCTCGCCGACGCGCTGGGCGATGTCCTCGGTGACCAGGCGGTGCTCGTAGTGGTCCTTCTCCGACGCCGCCAGCCATTGCGCATTGGCGCGGTCGGCCTCGGGGTCGGCCATGCGTCGCACGGAGCCGGCCAGCGGGTTGCTGACGAAGGCGCTGCCTTGCTTGTGCACCAGCAGTTCCGGGCTCACCCCCAGCAGGGTGGAACCGTCGGCCAGGGGTACGCGGAAGTGGTAGCCCTCGCGGTTCAGTGCCTTGAGGTTGGCCTGCACCTGGGCTGTGTCCACGGGCGCGGCAAAGTGCAGTTCGCGCTGTACCGAGAGCACGGCCTTGCGCACATCGCTGTGCTGGAAGTTGACGATGGCGTGGCGCACGGCGCGCTTGAAACCGTGTTCGTCGGGGATGTTGGCCTGGCTGAGCAGAGCAGGCAGCGAGCCGGGCTGTACAGGAGCCGCGGTGCGCGCCTGCCAGGTATAGGCCTCGGGAACGTACAGGCTGGAAGCCTGGGTGGTGTCGAAGGGGATCGCGCCGACCACGATGGGATTTTCCTGCCCGGCCTGACGGGCGCGTTCGAAGGCCTGGTCGATGCTGCGCCGCAGTGCGCCACTGGCCAAATGGCTGCCGTGAGCCGGGGTGTCGATGCGTTCGCGCAGGCCGCTGACGCTCAGCTCGCGCTCGCCGGATGTGAATGAAAAGCTCGAATCCTCTTGGTTGAGCGGCATGGTGTCCCTGTCTTGCAAACGCAGGGTGCCTGTCTTCATGGGTTGCCTCCTTGGCGATGGGTGAGAAAGAAAACCTTGAAATATAATCATTCTCGTTAGTAAATATGAGGACGCGAAACACATGGATTTGTCAACTACGCGGGTAAGCGATGAGAGAGTTAACTTCGATGCAGGCCGCCTGTTGGATCGGGCGGGATGCACATGCGGCACTGGGTGGCGTCAGCGCGCACCTGTACGCCGAGTTCGATGGCCGGGCCATCGATGTGGCGCGCCTTGCCGGCGCACTTGAGGAGCTGTACCGGGCGCATCCGATGCTGAGCCTGCGCATCGACGGGCAGGGGCTGCAGACCATCGACGTAGCACAGCGCGCCCAACTGGAGCTGGAGGATTTCAGCGATCTGGATGGTCCAGCCGTGGAGCGGCGCCTGCTGGAGAAACGCCAGCAGTGGAGCCACCAGCGCCTGGACCTGAGCATGGGCCAGGGTGCGCGCTTCGGCCTGAGCCTGCTGCCGGGCAATGCCAGCCGGCTGCACGTGGACACCGACATGATCGCGGTGGACCCGTCGAGCTTCCGGGTGCTGATGGAAGACCTGGCCCGCCTGTACGACTCGCCTGAAAGCGTTCTGCCGACCACGCCGAACTACTTCGACTGGCTGGACCAGGTGCGTGCCGATGCCGACCTGCGTGCCGCCCGCAGCCGCGACCGCGCCTGGTGGCGAGCGCGCCTGGCGCAGATCGCCCCGGCGCCCTCGCTGCCCTTGCTCCCTGCGGGGCCGGCACGCAGCGAGCGCTTCGCCGCTCGCCTTGAACCTGCGCAGTATCGTGCCTTGCAGCACGCGGCGCGCGCACAGCGGATCACCTCGTCGGCGTTGATGCTCGGGCTGTTCGCGACCGCCCTGGGTGAGCACACCGGCGATCGGCGCTTGCGCCTGAACGTCCCAGTGTTCTGGCGCGAACCGCTGCTGGAGCCTGTGCAGCGCATCGTTGGCGAGTTCGCCAACCTGGTGCTGGTGGATGTCGACTTCACCGGAGTCGCCAGCCTTGCCGCGCTGTGCCGGGATCTGCATCGGCAACTGCTGGAGCGTCTGGCGCACAGCGCCTATCCGGGCGTGGACCTGATGCGCGACCTGTCGCGCCATCACGGTACGCCGCAACTGGCACCGGTGGTGTTCACCGCAGGCCTGGACCTGCCTGGCGGCGAGCTGTTCTCCGAGCGGGTGAGCGGGGTGTTCGGGCCGATGGACTGGGTGATCTCCCAGGGCCCGCAGGTGGCCCTGGACGCACAGGTGGCGCGGGCCGACGGCGGCCTGCTGATCAATTGGGACGTGCGCCTGGACGCATTGCCCGCTGACTGGGTCCAGGCACTGTTCGAGCGCTTCATCGCCCTGGCTGTGGCGGTGGCTGCCGACACGGGCGCGCTGCACCAGCCATTGGCGATTGCGGCGAGCCGGGATCGACCACTGAACGCTCTGCAACAGGCTTATCTGCTGGGGCGTGGCGAGCATCTGCCGCTGGGCGGCGTGGCCATGCAGGAGTTCCGCGAGTATCGCGGGGGCCTGGACCTGGCGCTGCTGCGCAGCCGCCTCACGGACATGGTGCGCCGCCACGACAGCCTGCGCACCCGTATCGATGCCCAGGCATTGACCCAGTCGATAAGCGACCAGGTGCAGGTCAACCTGGAGGTGATCGACCTGCACGGGTTGACGGCCGAGCAGGCCCAGGCGCAGCTTGAGGTCCGTCGCGAGGACTATGCCCATGCGCTGTTCGACCTGGCCGGGCCGCCCTGGAATGTGACCGCCTTCCAGTTGCCACAAGGCGAGTTGGTGGTGTTCGTGCGCTTCGATGCGCTGATTCTCGATGGACGCTCCATCGCTACCTTGATGGTCGAGTTGTTCGACGGTCACTGCCAGCCGCTGACGGCCAGCGAGCCCACGGCGGCTGTCATCGACCAGAGCGAGGTGCGCAAGGCCGATGCCGAGTATTGGAAGGCAAAGCTGGCCGAGGTCGACGGCGCACCAAGGCTGCCGTGGCGCCAAGCCTTGGACAAGGTCGGCGTGGCCCGATACGCCCGCCAGCGTCAGGTAATCTCCGCCCAAGCGTTCAAGGCATTGAGCCGCGCCGGTGCGCGTGAGGGGCTGTTCAAGAACTCGACGATCATGGCCGTGGTGCTGGAAGTGCTCGGCCACTGGCTCGACGAAGGCAGCCTGTGCGTGGCGGTGCCGGTGGCGCCGCCCCAGGACGGCGCATTCGCCAACCGCTCCAGCTTCATCGCCGTCGATTGGCAGCGCGGCCTGCCCAGCCTGGCCGAGCGCGCCAAGCGCCTGCAGGCCGATGTGCTGGAGGGCTTGCAGCATCTGGCGTTCTCCGGCGTGGACCTGGCCCGCCTGCTGTACGACAGCAACGGCCCAGGCCCGGCGCTACCGGTGGTGCTGACCAACGGCCTGTCCTGGCCAGTGGGCGCGGTCGATGGCCCGATGACCCTCAGCGCGGGCCTGACCCAGACGCCGCAGGTGGCCATGGACATCCGATTCTGCAACACCGCCGAGGGCGGGCTGGCGTTCGAGATCGACTATGCCCGTGAAGCGGTCGATGGCCGCTGGGTCGGGCAGTTGTTCGCAGCCTTGAACCAGGCGGTGGCGCAATTGGCCGGGCAGGCTGCATTCGAAGTCCACGCACGGCAGTTCATCGACCTCGGCCACTACCGCCTGAACAGCAGCGAGGCGCAGGCCGAGCCGGTCGATTTCCTTGGGCGCATCGCCCACAACCTGTTCGGCCCGGACAATGGACGCATCGCCTTGCTGCATGGCGAGCGGCGTATCAGCTATGCCGAACTGGGGGAGGGTGTGAAGCGCATTGCCGGGGCATTCCAGGCCCGCGGGCTGCGCCCCGGCCAGGTGGTCGCCATTTGCCTGCCACGCGGTCCTGAGCACACCATGACGGCCCTGGCCTGCGCCCTGAGCGGGCTGGTCTGGGTACCGATCGACGCGGCGGCGCCCGAGGAGCGCCTGCGCTATCTGCTGGACAACTGCCAGCCGGCACTGGTGGTCGACGCCGTCGCGCCACTGCTGGCCAGCCCTCCGGCAGCCCTGGACCTGACGGGGCTGGCGGCCTTGTCGGCGAGCACCGCGCCGGCCTACTACCTGTACACCTCCGGCACCACCGGCAAGCCCAAGTGCGTGGTGCTGAACAACCGCGCCACCGCCAATGTCATCGGCAGCACCTTGGCGCAGTGGCAGGTCAGCCGCGATGATGTGTTCATCTCGGTGACCCCGCTGCACCACGACATGTCGCTGTTCGACGTGTTCGGCAGCCTGTGCGCCGGGGCGGCGCTGGTACTGCCCGAGGCTGGCGAGGAAAAGGATGCGCTGCGCTGGAACCAGTTGGTCAGGCAGCACGGCGTGAGCCTCTGGTGCTCGGTGCCGGCCATCCTCGAAATGCTCCTGGCCTGCCGTCAGGGTGATGGTCTGCGCAGCCTGCGCCTGCTGGCCCAGGGCGGCGACTACATCAAGCCGGCGGTGATCGCCGAACTACGCGAGCAACTGCCCGAGGCGCGGCTGGTGTCCCTGGGTGGCCCGACCGAGACCACCATCTGGAGCATCTGGCACGAAATCGGTGAACAGGACCGCGCCAGGGTGCCCTATGGCCGGCCACTGCCGGGCAACCGCTACTGGCTGCTGGACGAGCACGGCGCGCATTGCCCGCAGGGCGTCGCCGGGCGTATCCACACCAGTGGGGTGGGCTTGGCCTTGGGCTACCTGGAGGACGGCAAACTGGTGCAGAACGACTTCGTCAATGTGCTCGACGAGCACGGCGCGCCAGTGCGTGCCTTCCGTACCGGTGACCGGGGCCGCTACCGCGAGGACGGGGTGCTGCTGTTCGACAGCCGGGTCAATGGCTATGTGAAGGTGCGTGGCGTGCGCGTGTCGCTGCCGGACATCGAGATCGAGCTGATCCGCCATCCGGCGGTGCAGCAGGTGCTGGTGGTGGACTATGGCGACACGCAACAGGGCGAGGCCTGCATCGGTGCGCTGTATGTACGGCGCCATGGTGCGCCGCCCGGCGCCGTGGCGTTGCGCGAACATGCCCGGGCCCTGCTGCCGCAGTCCCACGTGCCCACACGGTTTGTCGAGGTCGACGCCTTGCCGTTGACCGCCAACGGCAAGCCGGACCGCAGGCTCGCCCGCGCCTTGCTTGAAGGTGACACCGAGCAGGCGCCGATACCGGCGGCTGTGCCCAGCGACCCGCAGCGTCATGCCCAGGTGCTGGCGATCTACCAGCAGGTGCTCGGCGCGACACAGCCGGCCAGGGATTTCCTCGCCATGGGCCTGCGGCCGCAGCACCTCAAGCCGCTGGCGGCGCGCCTGGGCGAAGCCTTCGCGGTGCGCCTGTCGCCCGCGCAGTTGCTGCCGTGCCGCACGGTGGAAGAGGTCGAGCGCCTGCTCGTCAGCGCCCCCGTGTGAAACCACCGGCCTGAATCAATCGGCCTGAATCAATCGCCCTGGGCCTGGCCCGGGGCGCCAATCATCGTTCTTGGGAAATCATCGAGCATATGGACATCGCACACCTGGATATCGCCGGCATCGGCATCGGACCGTTCAACCTGGGCCTGGCCGCGCTGCTGTCGCGCCACCCGCACCTGAACTGCGCGTTCCTTGAGCGCAAGGCGCAGTTCCGCTGGCACGAGGGTCTGCTGCTGCCCGGCACCACCTTGCAGGTGCCGTTCCTGGCCGACCTGGTGACCCTGGCCGACCCCTGTCACCCGCTGAGCTACCTCAATTACCTGCACCAGCATGATCGCCTGTTCCAGTTCTACTACTACGACCATTTCCAGGTGCCCCGGCGCGAGTACGACCACTATTGCCGCTGGGCGGCGGGCCAACTGCCGGGCTGTCATTTTGGCGAGGAGGTCACGGGCGTGCGTTACGACAACGCCAGCGAACGCTTCGTCATCGACAGCGTGTCGGTGTCGGGCCTGGAGCGGCGCTACAGCAGCCGCGACCTGGCCATTGGCCTCGGTACCCGGCCATGGTTGCCGGCCTGGGCGCGCACCCGCACCCAGGCGCCGTTGCTGCACTCGGCAGAGTTCGGCAAGCGTCAGGGCGAGCTGGAGCAGTGCCGGCGCGTGGTGGTGGTCGGTTCCGGACAGAGCGCCGCAGAGTGCGTGCTGGCGCTGTTCAACGCGCTGACCCCGGAGCAGGTGGAGGCGGGGGCGTCGATCCACTGGATCACCCGCTCGGGAGGCTTCCACCCCATGGAGTACTCCAAGCTCGGCCAGGAGTGTTTCACGCCGGCGTACATGAACTACTTCCACACCCTGGCGCGGGACAAACGTCGGGAGATCGTCGCCCAGCAGGGCCTGTTGTACAAAGGCATCAGCTTCTCGACCATCGGCGCGATCTACGACCTGATCTACGAACGCTCCATCGGCGGGCGCGAACCTGGGCTGACGCTGTTGTCCAGCTGTGACGTGGAGACGGTCGAGGAGCTGGGCTCGGCGGGGCTGCGCATGACCTTCCGGCACAGCCAGCTGGAGCAACGGGCAACGCTGGAAGCCGACGCGGTTGTCGCGGCGACCGGCTATGCCCATGCCTGGCCGCAATGGTTCGAGCAGCTCAAGGGTTCGGTGCTGGCCACCGACGCGCACGGCGACTGCATCGTCGGCGAGGATTTCACCGCGCAGCGTTGCGATGGCGGCAGTGGCCGGGTGTTCGTGCAGAACGCCGAGATCTTCCAGCATGGTGTCGGCTCGCCGGACCTGGGGCTGGGGCCGGTGCGCAATGCGGTGATCGTCAACCAGTTGCTGGGGCGGGCGCAGTACCGGGTGCCGCAGCGCTCGTCGTTCCAGCGCTATGGGTTGCCGGAGGGGTGATTGGCGTTTGGGCTGCGAGGTGTTCGCCGGGAGGGATGTTGCGCCTATGAAATCGAGCGCCGCCCGCGCGGCGCATCGCTGGCAAGCCAGCTCCCACATCTATTTCGGGCCAGTCTGTCCTGTGAAGTTGTCGCTGTCCGCCTTGGTGCATGCCTTGAGACAAGTGGGACGCCAGTGATGCCCACGCTGAGACCGTGTCGTACCCACAAGGCGTACAGCCGCGGCGGCGCAGGCATAACTGGCCCGAAACAGATGTGGGAGCTGGCTTGCCAGCGATGCGCCGCGCGGGCGGCGCTCGATCTTGAGGGCGCTGAACCTCTTTCGCCAAACACATAGCAGGCGACGCTCAGTCCCAGAAGCGCCGCCCACCTTGAACTACAACACCACCGCAGCCAAAGCCCGCCGGCCGCCATCCACCTCGGCCAACACACAGAACGCCGCCGAAATCATTGCGCACAGGCGCTCGACCTGAGCACCGCTGTAGCGATCGCTGCGGTAGGTGATCACCAGGCGCAGCGAGCGCTGGCCATCGAACACATCTTCCATGATCTCGAACTGCAGGCCGAACATCGACTCGCTCTTGTCCGGGTCGATCTGCTTGTAGCGGATAGCCCGGCCATCGGGTGCCTGCAACGCGCCATTGAGGGCGTTGTTGGCGTGGATCTGCACATACACATCGAACATCAGGCCCTCGGCGGGGGCCATGCCCAGCGCCTGCTGGATGGTCTCCATGGGCACGTCGGCATAGGCCATCGAGTCGTTGATCATCCGCGTCACCTCGCCTAGCAACCCGGCCAGCGACTGTTCGGGGGCGAACTGCACGCGGTGGGCGACCATGGTGGTGAAGTAACCGACGGTGTCGAAATACGCAGGGTCGGTGCGCCCGGACGCCGAGGTGCCGATCACCAGGTCCGAGAGGTTGCCGAGCTTGTGCAGCGACAGGGCGATGGCGGTGTAGATCACGCTGAACAGCGATGACTGATGCAGCCGGGCGCTGGCGCCCAGTTGCTCCAGCATGCCGGGTTCGGGACGCAGCTCCAGCCAGCGCGCACGCGTGGACGCCTGGTCGGCGGGCAGCAGCGTGGCGTCATCGCAGGCGGGCAGGGCGAGACCGCGGGTGGCGTCGCGCAGCAGCTCGGTCCAATATGCCAGGTGGCGCGGGTTCGGGCCCTGGGCACTCTGGGCCAGGGCGAATTCGTGGAAGGTGCGCGCCGCCGCGGGCCATTGCGGCGCCCGGTCCTGGGCGCGGGCCAGGTAGGCCTCGGCCAGTTCGGCCATGATCACGTTCAGCGACCATTCGTCGATGGCCATGTGGTGGACCAGGAACGACAGCACCTGGTGGCCACTGTGCGGGTCACGCAGCATGCGCAACCTGAGTGGCAGTTCGCGGGCCAGGTCGAAGCGGTGCTTCGCCTCGCTGGCCAGGCTCGCGCTGGTGCTTTCGGCGCTGTTCCAGAACCACTTGAAACGGCCCAGCTCGGCCAGCGGCACGATGCGCTGGCAGGCGTCGTCGCCCTCGCCATGGTAGGTGGTGCGCAGGCTGGCATGGCGCTCCAGCAGGTCGGTGAAGGCCTGCTGCAGCAGCGCCTCGTCCACCGGGTCGTGGAAGTCCAGGGCAAAGGGCAGGTTGAAGATAGTGCCGTAGTCGAAGGCCGCACAGGCACGCCACAACGATGCCTGGGCCAGGGCCATCGGCGCCTGCTGGATATCCACGGCCTGATCGCTGGCCTGGCTGGCTTGCCCTTGGCTCAGCTTGGCGCGTGTGGCCAGCGCCGAGGCGCTGGGCGAGGCGAAGAAGTCGCTGAAGCGCAGTTCGATGCCATGCTCGCCCTGCAAGCGCCCGATGATCCGGGTGGCCAGCAGCGAGTGGCCGCCCATGTCGAAGAAGTCATCGTCCAGGGTCATGCCAGGCTCCGCCAATGCCTGGCGGAACGCGTCGAGGATGCGTTGCGCGATGTCCGTCGAAGGCGCCTGCGACAACGGTTCGAGCACCAGTGGCTGGTCGCCGGCCTGGGCGTCATAGGCGGCGCGGATGCGTTCGAGCAGGGTTTGCGGCGACTGACGCAGCACCGCATGGCAGAGCAGACCGAGCGCAGCCTGGCGATCGCCGGCCAGCAGCAGGGCCTCGAACGGCGGCTGCGTGGTGGAATCCCAGGGCGCCGCCTGGCGCGTCCGCAGCAGGGCGTCCATGCCCTCGGCCGCGCTCCGTTCGATACGCAGGCACGGGTACCAGCCGGGTTCCTGGGTCTTGTACAGGTCGCCATCGTCGCTGAAGTGGTAGCGGCTATTCAGGCCCGGCGTGGCTTCGACCACCGCCTGCACGGCCAGGGCCAGCAGCGACAGGTCGGCCGTGGGCCCAAGGCGCCAGGCGCCCAGTTGCCGGTGCAGCTGCTCGGGTTGCTGTTGCTGGGCGAACCAGGCGAGTTCTTCGTGTTCATCCAGGGCCTGGGGCGAGGGTAGGGTGGTGTTGCGTTCCAACATGGTTAGCTTCCTGCTGTTCGATCGATCAAGGCCCGCGTCGGCCTTCACTGCCATCCGTGGATCGCGGTGAGTGGCCGCGCAGAGGGTTCGCACCACCGGGGTGCATTGCGTGAATCCCGAGGATTCGTTATGGTGAGAAAGATGCAAATAATTATCATCTAGATTGGCGCACGTCAAAGGAAGCCGTCTGGAATGCACCACGCTCAGGGAGAGGTACCGTGGACAACGGAACGTTCGCGCTTCGTCAACAGCTGCAACAGCTGTATCAGGATCATCACGGCTGGTTGTGCGAGCTGCTGCGCCGCAAGCTGGGCAACGCGGTGGACGCGGCGGACCTGGCCCACGATATCTACCTGCACCTGATGAACAAGGGCCAGGTGCCGACGGCGGAACAGTCGCGCTGCCACCTGACGCAGATCGCCAACGGCAAGGTCATCGACCTGTACCGCCGCCGCCAACGTGAAACCCGTTACCTCGAGGACCATGGCCTGCAGCCCGAGCCGCGGGTGCCGTCGGAAGAGGCGCGGGCGCTGGTGGTCGAGGCCCTGGGTGCGATCGACAGCGCCCTGCAACGGCATTCGCCCAAGGCCCGCCAGGCCCTGCTGCTGTGCCGGCTCGACGGCATGGCCCATCGCGCCATCGCCGCCGAGTTGCGGGTGTCGGTGTCCTCGGTCGAGAAGTACATCGCCGCCGGCGTGCGCACCTGCAGGCGCTACCGCATCGGCAGTGGCGCCTGAGCGTGGGCATTTCTTTTTGCGGGTTTGCCCGCCTCGTGCGGAATACAGGTTGAGAAGGACTGGCGGGCTGGGCGCCCAAGTGGCTGCCCGGCCTGCTCCTCGTGCTGAAAAGGAGCATTCATGAGTGTTGAACAAGGGGTGGCGGTGCAGCAGCCCGCCAAGGGGCCGGTCGCCGCAGTGCTGGCGCCGATTCGCGGGCGCTTGATCATCGCCGGGTTGCTCGCCGCGTTGGGCGCCATGCTCAGCCTGGCGCCCCTGGCCGCGATCGCCGAGGTCGCCCGGCTGGCGTTCGCCGAAGGGCAGGGCGTCGCGCAGGCCTGGCCGGTGATCGTGCTGGGGCTGGGCTGCCTGTTCGTCGGCATGGCCCTGATTTCGCTGGGCGACCTGGTGGCCCACCTGGCCGACAACCACATCACCGGCACGCTGCGCCTGGCAATCATCCGCCGCCTGGCACGGGTGCCGCTGGGCTGGTTCACCAGCCGCGCCTCCGGCGAGGTGAAGCAGGCCATGCAGGACGATATCGGCATCCTGCACAGCCTCACCGCGCACTTCTACACCACCCTCGGACGCAGCGCCGGGGCGGTGCTGGCGTCGATCGTCTACCTGTTCGCCATGGACTGGCGCATGGCGCTGGTGTCGATGCTGCCGTTCCCGCTGTTCTTCCTGTTCTTCGCCCGTGCCCACCAGGCCAGCGCCCGCAACATGCAGGCCTTCGGCGCCGGCATGGGGCGGATCAACCAGGCGGTGGTCGAGTTCGTCAACGGCATCCCGGTGGTCAAGGCCTTCGGTGGCCAGCGCAAGGCCCATGGCAGCTACCGCGAGGCGGTGGACGCCTTCGCCGCAGCCTTCACCGACTTCACCCGGCCGCTGGTCAGCGCCATGGCCAATGCCAACGCGATGATCGCGCCGGTATCGGTACTGGGCGTGGTGCTGGCGTTCGGCACGCTGTTCGTCGGCCTGGGCTGGATCACCCCGGTGCAGGTACTGCCGTTCGCCCTGGTGGCGCCGGGCATCTGTGCGCCGCTGCTGTTGCTGGCCTATATCACCCACGACCTGAACAACGCCACCGGTGCCGCTCAGCGCGTGCAGGCGCTGCTGAATACGCCGGTGCTGGAGACCGACGGCCAGGGCGCCGGCGAGCTGCCGGCCGATGCACGCATCGAGGTGCAGGGCCTGGGCTATCACTACGACCCGCGCAATCCGGTGCTGAGCGAGGTGTCGTTCACCCTGGAACCGGGCACGGTAACAGCGGTGGTCGGCGCCTCGGGCGCCGGCAAGTCGACCCTGGCGCGCCTGCTGCTGCGCTTCTTCGATCCCAGTGCCGGGCGTATCACCCTGGGCGGCGTCGACCTGCGGCAGATCGACAGCGCGCAACTGTACCGACGCATCGGCTTCGTCCTGCAGGACGTGCGCCTGATCCATGCCAGCGTGCGCGAGAACATTGCCCTGGGCCGGCCTTCGGCGAGCCAGGAGCAGATCGAGGCGGCGGCGCGGATCGCCAATATCCACGAGCGCATCCTCGCCCAGCCGCGCGGCTACGACGCGGTGATCGGCGAGGACGTGCAGTTCTCCGGCGGCGAACTGCAACGGCTGAGCATTGCCCGCGCGGTGCTGCTCGACCCGCCGGTGCTGGTGCTCGACGAAGCCACCGCGGCGGCCGACGCCGAGAACGAAGTCAAGCTGCAACAGGCGCTGTCGCGCTTCGCCCAGGGGCGCACGCTGCTGGTGATCGCTCATCGCCTGGACACGGTGATGCACGCCGACCAGATCCTGGTGCTGGACCAGGGCACGGTCGCCGAGCGCGGCAATCACGACGAACTGCTGGCCCGTCGCGGCCTGTATGCCCGCTTGTGGGCCGCCGGCGGCTATGCGAAGACGCGGGCGACCGCGCAGGTGGAGGAGCACTGATCATGTTGGGGATTTTCGTTCGACTGCTCGGCGACGACGCCGTGTTCCTGCGCCGTTACATCCGCCTGGCGCTGGTGTATGGCGTGCTGTGCGGGCTGACCATCGTCACCCTGGTGCCGATCCTGCGTCACCTGCTGGGCAACCAGCTGGAGGCCGCCGGCCAGTGGCTGGCACTGCTGGCCCTGGGCGTGGTGGTGTGCTGGTACCTGCGGCGACGGGTGGAGAAGGCCGGCATCGCGGTGGGCATTGCCGTGCTGCGCGGTGGCCGCCAGCGCCTGGGCGAGCATGTCGGCACGCTGCCGGTGGGCTGGTTCAATGCCGCCAACACCGCGCGCCTGAGCCATGTCACCACCCAGGGCATGATGGAGATCGCGCAACTGCCGGCCCATGTGTTCACGCCGCTGTTCACCGGGGTGGTGACGCCGCTGGTGATCCTCGTTGCGCTGTTGCTGGTCGACCTGCGCCTGGGCCTGGTGGCCCTGGTCAGCCTGCCGCTGCTGGCCTTGGTGATGCTTGCGACAATGCGCCTTGGCCAGCGCGCCGACCAGCGCTACCAGCGCGACACCGCGCAGACCAGCCAGCGCATGGTCGAGTTCGCCCAGGCGCAGTCGGTGCTGCGCGCGTTCAATGGCGAGCAGGGCGGCACGCGCTTCCTGGAGCAGGCCGTGGCCCAGCAACAGCAGGCGGCGCGCAAGCTGATCCAGCTGTCGGCGTTGTCATCGGTGCTCAACGTCTGGGCGGTGCAGGCCAGCTTCGCCGCCTTGCTGGTGGTCGCCACGCTGTGGCTTGGCGAGCAGGCCGGCGCAGGCTTCGACAACGCAACGGTGATCGGCACCCTGGTCGCGCTGGTGCTGGCGACCCGCTTCATCGACCCGCTGCTGGACGTGGCCGGCTACAGCGAGGTGCTACGCGGCACCCGTGGCCAGCTGCAGGCGGTGGCCGAGCTGCTGGCCGTCAAGCCGCTGTCCGAGCCCGCCGCACCGCAGGCGCCGGTCGACGGTTCGGTGCAGCTGGAGCAGGTCGGATTCCGCTACGGCGACGACCAGCCCGAGGTGCTGCGCGAGGTCAGCCTGGACATCGCGCCCGGCAGCATGACGGCGCTGGTCGGCGCATCGGGCTCGGGCAAGACTACCCTGGTGCGGCTGATCGCCCGTTTCTTCGACGTCACCCGGGGCCGGGTCAAAGTCGGCGGGGTGGATGTGCGGCAGATGTCCGCCGAACAGCTGGCCGGGCAGATCAGCCAGATCTTCCAGGACGCCTACCTGTTCCAGGGCAGCATCGCCGACAACATCCGCCTGGGCAAACCCGACGCCAGCGAGGCCGAAGTGCTCGAAGCGGCGCGACTGGCCGGGGTGCAGGAGATCCTCGAACGCCTGCCCGAAGGTTTGCACACACAGGTGGGCGAGGGCGGTGCACGTCTGTCCGGCGGCGAACGCCAGCGCATCTCGATTGCGCGGGCGCTGATCAAGGACGCGCCGATCCTGCTGATCGACGAGGCCACCGCGGCGCTGGACGCCGAGAACCAGGCGGCCATCGCCGAAGCGCTGGCGCGGTTGCGCGGCAAGCGCACGCTGATTGTCATTGCCCACCAGCTGTCGACGGTGGCCATGGCCGACCAGATCGTGGTGCTGGACGAAGGGCGCATCCGCGAACAGGGCGCCCATGCCCAGCTGGCTGCCGAAGGTGGGTTGTACGCGCACTTCCTCGAGCAGCGCCGGGCCGCCAAGGGCTGGCGAATCGGTGAGGCCGCAGGCGATGGAGTGACCGCTTGAGTCGGGTGCTGCTGCCAACGCTGTTGTTGCTCTTGTGTGGTGCTTCATTGATGGTCGGGGCCAGCCAGATGTCCTGGTCGGCCTTGCTGTCGGCCTCCGACGATGCCTGGCTGACCCTCACCGCCAGCCGCTTGCCACGCCTGGCGGCACTGGTGCTGACGGGTGTCGGCCTGTCGATCTGCGGGGTGATCCTGCAGCAGATCGTGCGTAATCGTTTCGTCGAACCCGCCACCTGTGGCGGGCTGGATGCGGCCAAGCTGGGCATCCTGGTGGCCCTGACCGTGCTGCCGGGAGCCGGGGCTACCGGGCGCATGCTGTTCGCCCTGGTCTTCTGCCTGCTGGCGAGCCTGGTGTACGTGGCGATCATCCGCCGCATCCGCTTCACCAACCTGGTGCTGGTGCCAGTGATCGGCCTGATGTACGGCAGCGTGCTCAGCGCCATTGCCGAGTTCTATGCCTATCGCCACAACATCCTGCAGAGCATGCAGGGCTGGCTGCTGGGTGACTTCTCGCGGGTGATCGAGGGCAACTACGAGATCATCTACCTGATCCTGCCGATCGTCGTGCTCACCTACCTCTACGCCCAGCGCTTTACCGTGCTGGGCATGGGCGAGGGCATGGCTACCAGCCTCGGCCTTAACTACGCGGCCACCGCGATCCTCGGTCTGGTGCTGGTAGCGGTGACCGTGTCGGCCACGGTGATCACCGTGGGCGCGATCCCCTTCGTCGGCCTGGTGGTGCCGAACCTGGTGGCGCTGCGCTACGGCGAGAACCTCAAGCGCACCTTGCCCATCGTCGCCATGTGCGGCGCGGCGTTGCTGCTGGCCTGCGACATACTTGGCCGGTTGTTGATCCACCCCTACGAAGTGCCCATCGGCCTGACCGCCGGCAGTGTCGGCGGTGTGCTGTTCCTGGTGCTGATCCTGTGGAAATGCAAATGATGCGCCGCGCCGCCTGGTTGTTGCTGCCGGCCCTGGCGCTGGCGTTCCTGTTGCTGGGCTCGGGCCTGGACTTCAGCTACGTGATCCCCAAGCGCCTGGTGCGCCTGGGCGCGATCGTGGTGGCCGGGGTGTGCATCGCCTTGTCCTCGGTGATCTTCCAGACCCTGGCCGGCAACCGGGTGCTGACCCCAGCGATCATGGGCTACGAAGGCATCTACCTGTTGTTCCAGGCCGTGCTGGTGCTGTGGCTGGGCACCGGCAGCGTGGCGCTGCTCGGCGCGCAGGGCAACGCGTTGCTGTCGATCGCGTTGATGCTCGGTTACTCGTGGCTGCTGCAGCGCTGGCTGCTGCGCGAAGGGCGCGGGGATGTCTACCGCCTGCTACTGCTGGGGCTGGTGCTGACCATGGTGCTGGGCACCTTCACCCAGTTCATCCAGCTCAAGACCAGCCCGGGGGAATTCTCCATCCTGCAAGGCTTGGGTTATACCTCGTTCAACCGCGCCCAGCCGGCCCAGGTGCTGTACTCGGGCCTGCTGGTGGCGGCAGTGGCAGTGCTGGTGGCGCGCGGCACACGGGTGCTTGACGTGCTGGCGCTGGGTCGCGACCAAGCCATTGCCCTGGGCCTGGACCATGGGCGCTGCCTGCGCCTGCAGATGGCGCTGATCGCCGTGCTGGTAGCGGTGTCCACCAGCCTGGTGGGGCCAACCGCATTCATGGGGGTGTTCGTCGCCAACATCGCCTATGCCCTGGCGCGCAGCGCCCGGCACCAGGTGACCCTGCCACTGGCCTGCGCCGTGGCCATCGGCATGTTCCTGCTCGCCCAACTGCTGGTCGAGCATCTGTTCAACTACCGGACCAGCGTGAGCATCCTCGTCAACCTGGTGTGCGGCGCGTACTTCCTCGCGCTGATGGTCCGTACCCGAGGCACCCCATGATCACCCTCGAACACCTGCACAAGGCTTATGGCGACAAGACCGTGCTCGAAGACGTGAGCCTGACGTTCCCGGCCGGCCAGGTTACCTCGCTGATCGGCCCCAACGGCGCCGGCAAGAGCACCTTGCTGATGTGCATGGCTCGGCTGCTGCCGGCCAGCCGCGGGCGCATCCTGCTCGACGGCCTGGACATCGGCCGCATCGCCATCGCCGACTACGCCCGCCGCGTGGCCACCCTGCGCCAGGTACTGGACTTCAACCTGCGCCTGACCGTCGAGGAACTGGTCGCCTTCGGCCGCTTTCCCTACAGCCGCGGGCTGCTGACCGCCGACGACCACCAGGTAATCGACGAATCCCTGGATTTCCTGGGGCTGCAAGCGCTGCGCCGCGCCTACCTCGACGAACTCAGCGGCGGCCAGCGGCAGATGGCCTTCCTGGCCATGACCATCGCCCAGCGCACCGACCTGTTGCTGCTCGACGAGCCGCTGAACAACCTCGACATGAAGCACGCGGTGCAGATCATGCAGGCGATCCGCAGGCTCTGCGACGAGCAGGGGCGCACGGTGATCCTGGTGGTGCACGACATCAACTTTGCCGCCAACTATTCCGACCATATCGTCGCCATGAAGCAGAGCGCGGTGCACAGCCATGGGCCGGTCGCCGAGGTGGTCACCGAGGCCAACCTGCGCGCGCTGTTCGGCCTGGCGTTCGAGATCCTGCCGAGCGCGCACGGTTTCGTCTGCAACTACTTCAACCCATCACTATCGAGAGAGCTGGTATGAACGGAATCTGCAAGATACTGCTGGCCGCCGCCGTGGCGGCCACGTTGCCGGGCTGCGACCAGGCCCCGCCGGAGCAGGCGCGCGCCGCCAGCGCCGACTACGCCCCGGTGAAGGTCGAACACGCCCTGGGCACTACGCTGGTCGAACACCAGCCGCAGCGCGTGGTGGCCTTCGACATGAGCGAGCTGGACACCCTCGACCAACTCGGCGCGCCGGTGGTCGGCATCGCCAAGGACTATGTCGCGGGCTTCCTGGCCAAGTACCGCGACGACCCCAAGGTGGCCGACGTCGGCACCACCATCCAGCCCAACCTTGAACGCCTGCATGCGCTCAAGCCCGACCTGATCCTGATCTCGCCGCTGCAGGCGCAGAGCTACCAGGAGCTGAGCCAGATCGCCCCGACGGTGCACTACGACATCGACATG
Organism: Pseudomonas sp. WC1; assembly: GCF_050586565.1. NCBI lineage: Bacteria > Pseudomonadati > Pseudomonadota > Gammaproteobacteria > Pseudomonadales > Pseudomonadaceae > Pseudomonas > Pseudomonas sp. WC1. Next base: position 21,791 of record NZ_JBOBDQ010000019.1, on the reverse strand, counting down.
GACAACCGCCAGGGCAATGTCATCGACACCGCCAAGCAGCACCTGCTGACTGTCGGGCACATTCTCGGCAAGGAAGACTTGGCCCGGGAAACCGCCGCGCGCATCGATGCCAAGGTGGCCCAGGTGCGCAAGGTGACCGACGGGCGCCCGGAAAAGGCGCTGGTGGTGCTGCACAACAACGGCGCGTTCACCGCCTACGGTGTGCGTTCGCGCTACGGCTTCATCTTCGACACCCTCGGGGTCAAGCCGGCCAGCGACGACATGCAGGCCGGCCTGCACGGCCAGCCGATCTCCAACGAGTTCATCCACCAGGCCGACCCGGACATCCTCTATGTGATCGACCGCACCGCGGTGATGGAGCGCCGGGCGGCGCTGGACCGCGAGACCCTGGACAACCCGCTGCTGCGCCAGACCAAGGCGTGGAAGAGTGGCCATGTGGTGTTCGTCGATCCGCAGACCTGGTACCTGTGCACCGCCAGCGTGACCTGCCTGGAGCGGGTGGCGGACGAGGTGGTGAAGGGGTATCAGGGCTGACTTCCTGAAAGGGGGCTGCTGCGCAGCCCATTCGCCGGCAAGCCGGCTCCCACGGAAACTGCAGCCAGGCGCGATTCCTGTGGGAGCCGGCTTGCCGGCGATGAGGCCGGTACAGATGTGAAACCGATAGTGGCCATTTGAGTGTAATTTCTGTTGAGGGATTCGCCGATTCGTACGGAATGACTAATGAGAAACATTACCATTCTGTCCCGAAAGGAATCCCTCATGCCTCCACTGCAACATCCCCAGGCCCCGAAACTGCCCCGCAGGGCCTTGCGCATGGCCGTGCTGCTGGGCATGGCCGCCATCGCCGGCAATGCCTTCGCGCAACCGCCACGCAGCACCACCTCGGCGCAGCAGCAGCCCCCCGATGTGAAGGAAGAGGGCCTGACCCTGCCGGAAACCCTGGTGCAGGAAACCCGTGACGCCCTCGGTGCCCCGCCACCGGAATATGCCGGGGGCCAGGTCGGCTCGGGCAGCCGGGTAGGGCTGATGGGCAACAAGGACTTCAGCGAAACCCCGTTCAACGCCATCAGCTACACCAAGGAATACATCGAGAACCGCCAGGCCCAGGACATCGGCGCGGTGATCGGTGCCACCGATCCTTCGGTCTATGTGCCGAGCAAGCGCGGCATCTTCGAGACCTTCTTCATTCGCGGCCTGTACAGTACCGGCAACGACATTACCTTCAACGGCCTGCCGAGCATGGCGCCGAACATGCGCGGCTCCACCGAGCTTGCCGAGCGCATCGAAGTGCTCAAGGGCCCGTCGGCGCTGCTCAACGGCATGCCGCCAGACGGCAGCGTCGGCGGCAGCATCAATATCGTGCCCAAGCGTGCCGGCGACGAGCCCCTGGCCCGGTTGACCGCCTCCTACGAGTCCGATGGCCTGGCTGGCATGCATGCCGATATCGGCCGCCGCTTCGGCGACCAGAAGCAGTTCGGCGTGCGCTTCAATGGCGTCTACCGCGACGGCGACACCCCGGTGGACGACCAGCAGCACCGCATGCAGCTGTCGTCCCTGGCCCTGGACTGGCGCGGCGAGCGGGCGAGGGCGTCGCTGGACTACTACCACCAGCGCGAACGCATGGACGGGGTCAACTATTTCGGCATCGCCTCGATCAGCCCCGGCGTGACCCACCTGCCCAAGGCCAAGAAGGGCGATCACTCGCTGGCCCCGGAGTGGGGCTACACCGTCAACGACACCGACACCGTGGTGCTGCGCGGCGAGTACGACCTCAACGACTCGCTCACCGCATTCGCCGGCTGGGGCCATCGGGAAGGGGGCTACAACGCGCTGATGACCAGCGGCATGCTGCTCAATGATGCCGGCGACATCTCCGCCACACCGATCCGCTCGGCTCGTGATGGTGAGCAGAAGTCCGGCGAGGTCGGCCTGCGCGGGCGCTTCGCCACTGGCCCGGTCGACCACGCCTGGTCGCTGGCGGCCACCCGCTACGACTCCGAGAACAGTTTCAAGGACAAGCGCCTGCCGACACGCATCCTCACCAACTACTACAACCTGGACTATGGCCCGCGCCCGGAGATCGGCGAGTACGGCAACGTCACCTCGCGCATGCGCGCCCGGCTGAGCAGCGAAGCCTTGCTCGACACGATGTCGTTCCTCGATGACAAGGTGCAGTGGACCGTCGGTGCACGCCACCAGAACGTGCGCGCGTCGAACTACAACGGCAACCACCAGCGTACTTCCAAGCCCTACGATGAAAGCCGGGTTTCGCCGGCCACAGCCTTGCTGGTAAAGGTCACCGACGAGCTGTCGCTGTACGGCAACTACATCGAAGGCCTGAGCCAGGGCGGCATCGCCCCGGACAACGCGCGCAACGCCGGCGCGATCATGGCGCCGTACCAGACCAAGCAGTACGAACTGGGCGCCAAGCTCGACCTGGGCACCTTCGCGCACACGGTCAGTGTCTACCAGGTGAAAAAGCCCAGCGCCTATACCGATCCGCTCACGCAGATCTACGGCGTGTACGGCGAGCAGCGCAACCGTGGCCTGGAGTGGTCGTTCTTCGGCGAGCTCGAGCCGGGCTTGCGCCTGCTTGGCGGTGCGTCCTACACCAAGGCTGAGCTGACCCAATCGATACGCAAGGAAAACGAAGGCAACCAGGCCACCGGCGTGCCCAAGGTGCTGGCGAAGCTCGGCGTCGAGTACGACCTGCGCGAGATGCCCGGGCTGACCCTGACCGGCAACGCCAACTATGCTGGCCGGCGCTACGCCACCGATGCCAACAACCTGTCGCTGCCGTCCTACACGATTTTCGATCTCGGCGCCCGGTACACCCTGAAGGTCTCGGACAAGCCGGTCACCTTGCGTGCCACCGTGCAGAACGTGACCAACAAGGCCTACTGGATCGGCTCGTGGAACGGCGGCGACGGCAGCGGCCTGTCCGGAGGGCTGGGCACGCCGCGGTCGTTGTTGTTCTCCACCTCGGTGGATTTCTAGCCAACCCCACACTGGCTGCGTGGGAGCGGCGGCGAGCCGATGCGACTTGCCCCGCGACCACCAGCGCAGCCGGTGCCAGACTCACAGCGCATCCGGAAACTCCTCGCGCAGGCTGCCCCCCAGCCAATCCATGAACCACAACGCATCGGCACTCGGCGGCTGAGTCGGCGTCAGCAACTGGTAGCTCTCCAGCGCCACGGCCTGTTCCACGCAACGCACCAGGCTGCCTTCGCGCAGTTCACGTCCGACCAGCACTTCGGTGGCCAGGGCGATGCCGTGGCCGCGCTGGGCCAGGTTCAGCACGATATCGTTGCTGATATGCGAGGTATCGGCCTTGACCCGCACCCTGAGGCCATTGGCCGCGAACCAGCTGTTCCACCAGGTGCCGTCATCGACATGGATCAGCCGCAAGGCGGGCAGGTCGGCAGCGCTCAGCCCTGCGGGCAACTGCGCCAGGTAGCTCGGCGCGCATACCGCGAACACCTTCGGGCGGATCAACACCTCGCGTACACCGTTCAGCTCACCCGGCAGGCCGAAGGCGATGCCCAGGTCCGCCTGGCGGGCATCCACGCTGGTGAACGTGGCATTGGGCTCGATGGCGATCCTCAGGTCCGGGCGCAGGCTGCGCAAGGTGTCGATGCGCGGTGTCAGCCAGCGTGAAGCGAACGCCGGCACGCAGAGGATCCGTAGCCAGCGCTCGTCTCCCCGTTGCGCCAGGCGTGCACCGGCATCGGCAAGGATCTGCAGTGCTTCGGCTGCGGCCTTGTAGTAATGGGCGCCGGGCAGGGTGAGGGTCACGCCGCGGGGGGAGCGCTCGAACAGGCGCACGCCCAGCCAGGCCTCGAGGTTCTTCACATGCCGACCGATCGCCGGCTGGGTCACGTGCAACGCCTGGGAGGCCGCGACATAACTACCCAGGCGGGCGGCGGCCTCGAAAGCACGCACGGCGTTGAGCGGGGGCAGTCGATCTTCGGCCATGGGCACTCTCCTGGCTGTTAGTTTTTTTAATAGTGAAGGCAAATTTATTGTGCTTTTCCCGCCCGCTCAAGTTGTCGACACTCGGGACGGCGTATTTCCGCGCTTTACGAGGAGCCCTCCGATGCGGCCAACAACAATAAATAAGTCGTTCAACGGTCTTTCCATCCTGGCCCTGACGCTCGCCGCCCTGGCTGGTGCGGCGCAGGCGGCCGACAACAAGGGGGCCTGCGGCGTGCCAGAGCTTGAACCCTGCCCGCAGCCCTTCGACAAGGTGCTGCCGGCTGCCAGGGATATGCTCACCTGGGACCAGGACACCCGGGTCGTGGGCTTTCGCAACACCTACCGCCTCTACGGTGGCGATGTCTTCGCCCCGAACGGCGCCACGCCATTTCCCTTGCCGCCGGCCAGCCACACACTGACTGACGTGCAGTATCAGTTGGGCGGCAAGACGCACAACCTGGCGCAATACCTGGCCAACCAGAGCGTGACCGGCCTGCTGGTGCTCAAGGACGGCAAGATCGCCTACGAGTACTACGGCAAGGGCAACACGTCGCAGACCTTGTGGACGTCCCGCTCGGTGGCCAAGTCGGTGGTCAGCGTGCTGGTCGGCATCGCTGTCAAGGAAGGCAAGATCCAGTCGCTGGACGACAGAATCAGCCGCTATGTTCCGGAACTGGAGGGTTCCGAATGGCAGGACGTAACCTTGCACCAGCTGTTGCAACACACCTCGGGCGTAATCTGGGACGAGAACTACGCCTCCAAGGATTCGGACTTTTCGCACATGACCCAGTGCGAGGCCACCGCCGATCCCTATCACTGCGTGCTCGAACTGGTGAGGTCGGTCAAGCGCAAGCCCGGGGTCAAGCCGGGCGAGGTCTGGTCGTACAACACCGGTGGCGCCTGGCTGGTCGGTCGGGTGCTGGAGAATGCCACCGGCATGACCATTGCCAAGTACCTGCAGAGCCGCGTGTGGAGCCGCTACGGCATGCAACAGGCCGGGGTCTGGCATGCGCTGGTGCCCGGCAAGGTGGACATGGGCGGCCACGGCTTCAATGCCACGTTGCGTGACTGGGGGCGGTTCGGCCAGTTCGTGCTGAGTGGCGGACAATTGCCAACGGGCGACAAGCTGCTCCCGGACGACTGGATCGCGCGCTCCACCCACTGGACCCAGGCCAAGGGCTCAGTGACGGCCGCCGCACCCAAGGGTCAGTACGGCTACCAGTGGTGGTACAACGCGCCGGCCCCAGACAGCGATGCCGAACCCAAGCGCACCGCCACCAGCGGCCAGACGTTCTGGGCGCTGGGCATCTTTGGCCAGAGCATCGCCATCAACTCGGCGGAGCGTCTGGTAGTGGTGCAGTGGTCGACCTGGAAGAACGCCGAGAGCCCCGGCTCGCTGTATGACGAGCAGGCGGTATTCGTCAACGCGGTGGGCAAGGCGTTGAGCAAGTAGTACCCACCGAAGACAGGGTGCCTCGAGGCGTCCTGTCATTCGTAGCTGAGTGAGAAGGTGACCGTCCCTTCAAACCTGCCTGGCTGCAGGATCTGCCCTGCCAAGAGGTCGCGTTGCAGGTACGCATTGAAGCCGATCAGATTCTCGCCGTTGACCAAATCGCCCATCGGATGGGCCTTGTTCAACGCCAGGGCTTGTCCATTGCCGCGCTCCAGGCCCACCAGCAAACCTTCGGCAACCACGAGCAGGCCAGGGTGTTCGATGCTCTCGGTGCCATGCAGGGTGATGCTGACGCCTTTTGCGCCCACCTCTGGCGTGCAGTTCTGCAAGCGCAGGACGACTGGTTCGCCGCGGGTACGCCCATTGAGGTAGAGCGCCTTGTCGACGATGTTGCCGAAGTCGAGCGTGACCGCTTCAGACTCAGTGGCCAGCACGCAGGGCTCATTGACCAACGTGCCTGAGAAAAACAGGTTGTCCTCGTTGGCCTGGGCCTGCCCGACCAGGCAGGCCGTCATACAGACTGCGATGATCTTGTACATGGACGCTCCTAGTAGAGTTCGGCGAGCAGTAAGGCCGAGGCGGTGAAGTCCTTGCTCTGCAGCACAGCGTCGCGGCGCTTGACCGGGACCGCCTCCAGCAGCGGCAGTGGCGAACCGTTGGACACCTGGAGCGGGCGGGAGATACCCACCACAAGGTCGGCACCGTCCAGCAGAACCTTGATTCCCAGGTCGGGAATCGATGTCTGCAACGCCGCCGGATCAAAGGCTGTGGGGTCACCCACCAAGGTCAGGCGCATGCGCCAGGCAATGCCCGAACCCGCCGCGCCGGGGCAGTCGAGCTGATAGGGGATCGGCTGACGATACTCATGGCCATCGATGCGATTGATGGCGATGTTGCGTTGGAAGCGCACATCGATACGGCCGCCTTTGTCACTGAGGGTGCACAGCGGCGTGGCGATCAGGTTGCCACTGAACTGCACGTTGTCGGCAGCCTTGCCCGAGAGCGCAAGGGCGAGCAGTAAAAGCGCCAGGAGCGCACGGTAGAGTCTGTTCATCGATAGTCCACGACCAGGGTCGCACTGGCCTTGAATGCGCCGGATCCGATATCGCTACCCGGTTGCTTGACCAGCACTGCCTGAAGCAGGGGCACTTTGCCGGAGTCGAAGTCGCTCCAGGTATTGACGCCGAGCCTGGCGTTATCCTTCTTCAAGGCAATCCCGAGACCGGGACGGCCAGGCACGAGCAGCAACTGCGGATCGAAGCCCGCGATGCTGCCCTTGATCTGCAGGCGCAACTGGTTGGTGCCGGCTCGTTTGCAATCGAGGGTGTAGTCGAGGGTGATGGTCTTGTAGACGCCATCGATGAACGCTGTCTGCACGTCACCGAATGCCGCGTCGATCGGCTGGTCGGCATTGATCACGCAGGGAATCGAAGCGAGGACCGTGCCCTTGATGGTCAGTACTTTGCGTTCGTCCGCGTTCACGGTCGACAAGCCCCATAGCAGGGCAATGGAGACCGCCACCTTCAACACCCTCATCGGTCTACCCTCAGTCATATGTCAGGTTCACCCAGAGACTGGCGCGGAACGCGCCGGGTTGCAGCGCCGCCGAGGTGCGCTCTGGCCGCAGATAGAACGTCAGCTGGCTGGCGCCCGGAGAAACGAACCAGGCAGGTGCGCTGTTGCCCAGCCGGACATCCTGCCCATGCACGTTGAGCAGACGCAGGCCGAAACCTGCGGCGCCAGCCACCTTGATCAGCTCCGGCGTATCACTGTCGGCAACGGCGCTGAATGTCACCGTGGCCACCGGCTCGATGGCACTCCAGCTCAGTGTTCCAGTCTGTTCATCACGGCGGCCACCCTCACTGCGCACGCAACCCTCGAGTTTCAGGCGCAATGGGACGGCAGCGCCCCGTTCACCCAGGCGAGCCAGTGTGCGGGTGTCCAGCGCCCCCAGCGCAATGGCCTGGTATGCCGAGTCAGGTGCCAGATAGCAGGCGCTCTCCAGCAACACCCCCGTGACCTGGAACTCGGCTGTCTGCAGATCGCGTGCGCTTGCCAGGAGCGGCAACAATGCATTGCCGGCGCAGAGCAAAACCGTCAGGCGCACGTTGAATGTCTTGCTCATCGACCAATAGTGCATGGCAAGGCTCATTGACTGCCGGCAAGCGGGCTGGCGGTGCAGGTGTCCCCAGCGCAGGTGAAGCTCAAGCGTGGGCGACCGCCATAATCGTTCACATACGTAAGCACCGGGCTATCGCCCAGCTGGGTACGGCCCAGCCCAAGGTCCTGTTGCGCGCCCGGGGCGACCATCAATGGCTTGAAAGCACTCACGGAGCCGGCTTTCGCATCACGGGCAGCGTCGATAAGCGTGACGTAGTAAGGGGTGGGGTTGTTTACCCGATAGGCATCCCCCTGGCGAATCAGCGTCAGACGTTCCTGCCAGGGTACCTGGCCCATGCTGGCCTTGGTGGCGATCGCGGCGGGGCGATAGAACAGCTTCACTCGCGTCTGCAAGGCGATCTGCAAGGTGTTCGGCTTGTCACTGCGCGGCGGAATTTCACGCAGGTTGAAATAGAACAGTGATTCGCGATCCTGCGGCAGTTCGGCAAGCGCGGGCAGGCCCTGGATCTTCACCTGACTGTTGCTGCCGGCCTCCAGACGCTGGATAGGCGGGACGACGACCAAGGGGCTGCCGATTTTCTCGGCATGTTCATTCTCGAGCCAGGCCTGCGCCAGGTAGGGCAGTTGAGCATTCTGGTTGCTGATACCGAGGCTCACCGACTTGTCCGCACCGGTGAAGATGACCCGGGTGCGGTCCAGCGATACTGCCGCGAGGGTCGTTTGAGCGGTGCACAAGGCAAGCATGATGCCCAGAGGTTGCAAGATGTTCATGGGTGCGTTCCTGTTTCGTGAAAATATCAAGCAGCGGTGCCGACAGGCTGGCAGGAGAGCTCCAGCGCTTGCTGCGGGCTGGTCAGTTGCGAGGGCAGGGTGAAGCGGCAACGTTCGGCGCCGTCCCAGTGCAAGGACATGGCTTCGCCGGGTTTCATGCCGCTCAGGTAGGTCGCACCGTCCTCGCCGACGATGCCGGTTTCCTGGCCGCGCAGGTTCTGCACCGTGGCGCCGAACGGTGGCGTGCCGTGCTCGCCCAGGCGAATGACGACCATGGCTTTATGTCCGGCAATCACATCGAAGCGCCGATAGCCGATAGCCCCCTCGGTCAATGTGGCCTGGGTCACCGAGCGAGTGGCTTCGACGTCGTCAGCCAGGCTGTCCAGCTCGATGCTGGCCTGGTTGCGGTAGTAACTGTTGACATCGGTGACCACGGCTTTGCCGAAACGGTTGGTACGGGTGACCGCGCCATTGCCACGTACCGGCACACCCGCCACACCCTGGGTATCTAGCAGCAGCCGGGTGCCACCCATCACGCTGCTGCGGTGCAACGCGGCGCCTTGGCCGGTCAGGGTCGCGCCGCCTTGCAGTGAAAGTCCCGCCGAGGTGTATTCGCCTGCCTGATGGCTGGCGCTGGCGACCAGTTGCATCTGATCGCCGTCACGGGAATAGAAGCCACCCAGGCTCTTGCCGCCAGCCGCTGTGCCGGCGCTGAGCATGTAGTGGCTGCGTTCGTCGATGCGGTCGTAGCCGCTCAGCGTGTGGGAGCTGTCGCCACCACTGGTCGAGGAGTTGAGACTCAGCGAGCCCGTCCCGCCCCAGGGAACGGTGAGCGACAGGTAGGCACCGTCTTCGGCGGTACCATTGGCCGTGTTGCGGTACGCCGTCAGCGACAGGCTGAGGTTCTTCAGGTTACCTGTATCGAAATAGCGCGACAGTGACAGGCTGTAGCGATCACTGGGCCGACTGTTCCAGTAGGTCTGGTGGTTGTAGTTCAGGTAGGCGCTGAGCCCGGCGTCACGGAACTGCTTGCTCAGTGTGGCGCTGTACAGTTCCTTGCTCTGGTTGAATGGGTTGGCGCCACGACGTGCCTCGACGAACTCGTTGATGCTCATGTAGTTGCGCTGGGAAAACCGGTACCCGGCAAAGGTCACCTGGCTGTCATAGGCATCGAAGCGCTTCGAGTAGCTAGCGCGGTAGGACTTGCCGCTCAGGGCATCTTCCCCGGGCAGGTTGGCGCGAGACTGGGTCACGTCCAGCGACAGGGCGCCGAACGCCATGAGGTCCCGGCCTGCGCCCAGTGCAAGTGCGTTGTAGCCCGCTGCGCCGAGGGCACCGCCATACAGCGACCAGCCATTGCTGACGCCCCAGGAAAACTCGCCTGTGGCGAAGCTTGGGCCATCGAGGCGATGTTCCCAGTCGGAAGGCTGACCCGCGGCCAGCTTGTAGCGCACGCTGCCTGGGCGTGCGAGGTAAGGAATGCTTGCCGTGTCCAGCTGGAATTGCTGGACATGACCATCCTGTTCCTCGACGCGTACGTCGAGTTGGCCACTCACCGCATCGTTCAGGTCCTGAATGCGAAACGGCCCTGGCGGTACCTGGGTGTCGTACAGCACACGGCCTTGCTGGCGGATTACCACGCGTGCGTTGGTATTGGCCACGCCGCGCACTTCGGGGGCATAGCCCCTGAGGTTCGGCGGCAGCATGTTGTCGTCGCTGCCGAGGTTGACACCGGTATAGCGCAGGCTGCCGAACAAGCCGGAGTCCAGGTAGTCTTCCCCCACGACCAGGTTCGCACGCAGGGAGGGCAAAGGCCGCAGCGCATGGATCCGGGCCCAGGTGAATTGCTGGCTGGAGGTTCGGTCGCTGCCACGCTGCGCCTGCGCCTGCCAGTCACCTCGCAGGCGCCAGGCGCCAAGGTTGACACCCGTGGTGCCGTTGCCACTCAAATTGTCACCGCGCCCTCGTTCTCGCTTGCGCCAGCGGCTCTGCAGGTTGAGGTTGTAGTCGAACAGCAAGCCGTCGATACCGTGGTCCCAGCGCGAAGGCGGGTCCCAGTTGCTCGCTGTGTATTCCAGAGAGTCCTGGGGAATGCTCAGGTTCAGGGCCGAGGCTCCCAGGTCGCCGTGCGCCTGCATGCCCGGCACGCTGGTGAGATCCAGGCAGGCGCCATCATGCCACCAGGCCAGATCGTCGAGCCGCTGCTCCTTTAGCCCGATCTGTTCCACCAGTGACGGGGCAAGACAGGCGACGCTGTCCTTCGGATCGCCGTTGCGGGCGATATAGGGCACCTGGAATTCGGCCAGTGCCTGCTGGTTCACGCGGACCATGAGCGTGTACTCCCCGGGCATGATGAAGTTGGCCGACGCAAACACACCCAGATCCAGGTGCTGGCGATCCTTGACATCCAGTACGTCGGTGTTGAACTGAAACTGCTGGGCAGCACTCGCCCATGACGCGAGGCAGGACAGTGCCGCGATTGCCGATACCTTGCGATGAGTCACGAATGCGTTCCTTGAAAGCTGTAGCGCCAATGGTGGCGTGATCAGAGGTGCTGAATGACCAGTCTGACCGTGGCGCGGAACTCGCCCGATGCCAGGGTGGCGCCGTCGCCCACCAGTGCGAGGACGTAGTCCAGGGTCAGTCGGTCGACCGCAACGTGACTGCCTTGCAGCACCGTTCCGGGGACGATCGGCTTTCCGTTGCTGTCCCGGATTTGCAGGGCGACGCCTCTGGCATCGCCCTGGGTGCTGAAATAGCCTTCGCTGCCCTCACCGTCGAACACGACCCGCATCAACTGCCGTGGATCGGCCTGGTCTTGCGCGGACATTGCGAAGCAGCCGCTGATCTCGATGCGCAGCGGTTGCTGCGAAATACCATCGCCGCGTAGCAGTCCTTGCAAGGCCGTGGCCGGCAGGCTCACCGTCTGGTTATCGCTGCCAACGCGAATGGAGCAGCCACCAACCACGATGCTGCCCGTCAGTTGCACGCGCCCTTTAGGCATCAGGGCCCTCGGTTCGGCCGTCTGCGCACAGCTCAGGCCTGTCCAGAGGCACAGTGCGGCGAGCCGTACCTGGGTCCAATGACGCATCGGCGTCTCCTCATGCGCCCCGCGGCAAAGGCGATTGCCGCGCCGCGGAGCGTTCCAGTGGTGCGCCGCGTTACTGGTAGGCGAGGGTAAAGTTGGCGAAGGTCTCGAAGCTGCCTGGGGTGATCTCGGCAGCTGCGTCAGGGTTGCCGTTCTTCCCGGCGACCATGTCGCCTTGCAGGTAGGCATTGAACAACAGCGAGGTATCGCCATCGGACAAGCTCTGTGCCGGCGATTCGCTGCCAAGCTTGATCAACGCGCCGGTGTGGTCGGCAATCGCCAGGCTGGCGCCGGTGGCCGAGCCTTTGATTGCCAGCAGTTCGGGGTTGGCGGCAGGCGAGCCGGTGAAGGTCGCGGTGGCGCTCTTCAGGGCGCCAAGGTCGCAGCCTCGCAGCTCGATCTTGAATGGCGTGAGCCGGGACTTGCCGCCGTTCTTCAGGTCTGCGTTGGCGATCTGGTCCATGTCGATCGTCTGGTATTGCGACTCCTGGGCGATGGAGCAGGGCGCGTCGATAATCGCACCCTTGAAGGTAATGACACCGTGCCCCTGATCCTTGGCGACACTCGCGGTCGACAACGTGGCCAAGCTGACTGCCATGATCGCGCCGGCCAAAGTACTGACTTTCATTTTCACACTCCTGTATTGACGTAGACGTCCTCGAAGGGGGTTCGATGGAACATGCTCGAAACGCAGACCAGCAACGTTCGAGGTGGCGCCAGTCTAGGAATGGGAGGGGAGGAATGGAGTAGGACGTTGCCGACGCACCCATAGGAAACTTCCTACAGGCGAGGAGGTGGAGTCTGTCAGGGAATCAACGCATTGCGCTTGGCGAACTCGGCCAGGTCCACCAGTGATGGAACGCAGAGTTTCTGCAGAAGACGTGTCTTGTAGGTGCTGACGGTCTTGTTGCTCAGGAACAGCATTTCACCGATCTGCTTGTTCGAGTATCCCTGCGCGAGGTACTGCAGCACGGTCATCTCTCGATCGGTCAGCGCGCGGATCTGTTCCAGCTCGGTCAGGTTTTCCGCAGGGTTGACACTGTCAGAGGGCAACGACGGGTAGAAGGTGTAACCCGAGTCCACGGCCTTGATCGCGGTAATCAGGCTGTTCAAGTCCTCCTCCTTGTTGACGAACCCCCGGGCGCCCAGCTGGATGCAGCGGCGACACACGGCATCGGCGGTCTGCGAAGTCAGCACGAGGATCTCGCTACGTACCCTCAACGCTTTGATCCGGGTAATCACGCTCAGGCCGTCAAGCTTCGGGATACCGATATCGAGCACCACTACCTGCGGCGTCAACTCACGCACCATCCGCACCGCATCGAGGCCGTTGTCTGTTTCGCCAACTACACGCATGCCGTGCTTTTCCAGCAATACCCTGACGGCAAGGCGAATGACCGGATGGTCGTCAACAATCAATACACTGTGCATCTTTCTAACCTTCAATACCCATGCAGGATGGTGCGGTGGCGTTTTGCTTGCACAGGGTAGCACTATCGGCTGCGCGAGAAAGGGCCGAGGTTTGTGGAAGTACAGTGTAGGAATTTTCCTAAAAAAACTTAGGAAAACTCATATGGAGATGGTGATCAGCCGTTCTCAGACTGGCTTTCCCCCTGCAGGAATGACGGCAATGCAACCTCTAAGCATTTTGGTGCTGGAAGATGAACCCTTCCAGCGCCTGGTTACTGTGACCGCGCTACAAAAGCAGTTCTGCGGCCCGATACTGCAAGCCGCGGACGGCGAACAGGCCCTGGCGATACTCCACCAGAGCAGCGGTATCGACATTGTGCTCTGCGACTTGCGAATGCCGGGCACCGACGGCCTGGCATTCCTGCGCCATGCCAGCCTCACCGGCAAGGTGGGGGCGGTGGTGCTGTGCAGCGAGCTGGACTCAGTGCTGCGCCGGGCCACGGTGGCGATGATCCACTGCCTGGGCCTGCCGTTCCTTGGCGACCTGGGCAAACCTTTCAGTCTCGAGGGGTTCAGCGGGTTGCTCGGACGTTATCGCGCGTATCGGCAGAGCACGGCCGCCCCCCTCGAGGCCATCGAACTGGCCACGTTGCGGGATGTACAACAAGGGCTGGACAACGGCGAGTTCGAAGCCTACTACCAGCCCAAGGTGAGCTTGCCCGGGCAACGGGGCATGGGCGCAGAAGTACTCGCTCGCTGGGCCCATCCCCGCTGGGGCGTGCTGACACCCGCACATTTTCTGCCGGTGATGGAGCAGAGCGGCCTGGTTGATCAACTTTTCTGGCAACTGCTCAGACAAGGTCTGAGCCTGTCCCGGTTGCTGGCGGCGCATGGCACGCCGGTCAACCTCGCCTTCAACCTGCACCCCGCGCAACTGGCCTGTGACTGCCTGAGCGAACGGATATCGGCGCTGCTCAAGCAGTTGCGGGTACCGCCGGCGCAGGTAACTTTCGAAATTACCGAATCCAGCCTGATCAGCGTTCCGGCAAAGAGCCTGGAGAATCTGCTGCGCCTGCGCATCATGGGCTGCGGATTGGCCATGGATGACTTTGGTGCTGGCTACTCGTCCTTGCAGCGGCTCGGCGAGTTACCCTTCAGCCAGATAAAGCTCGATCGCAGCTTTGTGCAGCGAATGCAAAGTCTGCCTCAGGGAGAGGCAATCATCAGTTGCGCCATCGCGCTGGCTCGCGCCCTGGATCTTTCGTTGGTCATCGAAGGCGTGGAAACGTCCGAACAGTTGGCGCGCCTGATCGAACTCGGTGCGACCTTTGCCCAAGGTTTCCTGTTCGCCCGACCTATGCCGGAGCGGTTGTTCATCGAGTACTGGGGAAGTGCGCGGCAGGCAGATGAAGCCGACGACTGTGCGCTATGATTTGTTCAGTCAGGAAGACCGATCAACGGCTCACAGCCATCATTGATGAATCCCCTTCAATCCATTGCTCCCTTCGGTTTTCTATCCCCCATGCTTCCACGGTTTCCATGGCTGTACCCATGCCTGATGCTGTTCTGCGCCCAGCTGACGGCAGCAACGCTACCTGTGCCGCAAGCGCTCACGGGGTTGCTTGCCGCCGAACACTATCCCGTCAACCTGGCGGCCGAGGACTGGCAATGGTTGCGTCAAAAGGCTGAACTCAGGATCGGTGTTTCGCCCAGCGAGGCGCCACCTTTTTCAGTGAATGCCGAAGGCCATCGTTACGAAGGCATTAGCGCCGATGCGACGGCCCTGGTTGCGCAGTTACTGGGGTTGCGGGTGAAAGCGGTGACGTATGCCAGCGACCAGGATGCCCTGCAGGCACTACAGGCCGGTACCATTGACGTACTCAGCCGTCATGCCAGCCCAGCACCATCCGACACGTTGATCTTCAGCGCCCCTTACGCGAATGATCGCCTGGCGGTGTTCAGGCCCAGCGCCGAACCTCGGCATTCGCCGCCCGACCTGGCCGGGCTGCAGGTGGCCGTGACAGACGAGCATGTCGAGGCATTACGCGAGCGCTTTCCCCGTGCGCAGTTCAAGGTGAGCGCCGACCCGGGCCAGGCAATCGCGGCAGCGGCGTTCGGGCAGGCCGATGTCTATCTGGACGATCTGTATAGCGCCTATTACCAGATCAACCGATCCTATTACGACTATGTGCGCTTCGAACGCTTTGTCGATGTGATCTCTGCTGACTACCGCTATGGGCTGCGTGCGGACAACACACGTCTGCAGCGACTGCTGGACACTGCCATCCATGCCATTGGCAATGAGCGGATGGGGGCCTTGGCCAAACGCTGGGTTGGCAACAGTTTCATTCCCGGTGAGACGCCACTGGAGCTGACCTCGGAGCAGCGGCGCTGGATCGAACGTCATCCCGTCGCACGGTTGGTGATCAACGATGATCTGGCACCTGGTGCCTATTTTGACGCCAAAGGCGTGTTCACCGGTGGTATAGCCGATCTGCTGGAAGTCATTACCCTCAGTACCGGGCTGCACTTCCAGGTAGTCTCGCGCGGAGGTGGCTTCCCTGAGATCATCGATGCGGTCCGCCAGGGTGACGCGGACCTGGCGATCATGACCGCCAGCCCGACACGTGAGGAGCACCTGCGTTTCTCGCGCCCTTTGCTGGGTGGCCCGTTCGTGTTGCTGCGCCGTGCCCGGGAGCAGGCCTCTGCGATGAGCTTGGCCGACAAGAAGGTGGCCATTCCCACTGGGCATGTCGCTATTCCTCGTTTTCGTGCGACCTTTCCGCATGCCAGGCTGATCGAGGCAGGCGGATCATTGGACTCGATGAACCTTTTGTACCAGGGCAGGGCGGACGCCGCGGTGGTGTCCTTGCCAGCTGCGCGGTACTACAACGAGCGCCTCTTCGATGGCCAACTAGCGATCGAGCGCGCGCTCGATATCGGCCCGGCGACCGTCAATTTCGCCATGCGCCGAAGTGATGCAGAACTGCAGTCGATCATCGACAAGGTCCTGCGCGACGTGGCGCCCGATGAACTCAATGCGATTTCCAACCGTTGGCGCTCCCCGCCCGGCATGAGCGGGGAGACCTGGGTCGATTACCAGTGGCTGATCGTCGAGATCATCACCGGTGCCGCGCTGTTGCTGGGGCTCTCCCTGGTATGGGTGGGCTACCTTCGTCGCCAGGTCAGGGCCCGGCTGGTCGCCGAACGGCAGCTCGGCGACCAGTTGCAATTCGTCCAGGCCCTGACCGACAGCATGCCGCCGCCGTTGTATGTTCGCGATGTAAAAGGGCGCATGCTGTCGTGCAACCGCAGTTACCTTCAGGCCGTTGGCCTGTCTGCTGCCCAGGTACTGGAGCGCAACGTGCGCCAATTGCCGGCAGGGCACTTCGAGCGCTCGGGTGATTTCCAGCGTAACTACCTCAAAGCCATGCGTGATGGACAAACCGTCGAGACGGTCTGCACCTTCCAGTTGCAGGGCCGGGAGGTGTGGGTCAACCACTGGATCCAACCGTTCCATGATTCAAAAGGTGTCACCAAAGGAGTCATCTGTGGCTGGCTGGACATCACTGAGCACCGCCAGCTGGTGCGCCAACTCGAAGAGGCCAAAGACAGCGCTGACGCGGCCAGCCGCGCCAAGACCAGTTTTCTGGCGACAATGAGCCATGAGATCCGCACGCCGATGAATGCGGTGATCGGCATCCTGGAGCTGGCGCTCAAGCGCGCCGACAGCACGCCGATCGACCGTGCCAGCATCGAAATCGCCCATGGTTCGGCCAAGAGCCTGCTGTCCCTGATCGGCGACATCCTTGACATCGCACGCATCGAATCCGGCCATCTGAGCCTTTCGCCCAAACGCGCCAACCTGCGTGAACTGGCCGAGTCGGTGGTCCGGGTGTTTGAAGGGCTGGCGCGTCAGAAACGCCTGAACCTGTCGCTGGATGTCGACTCCAGTATCAATTGCGATGTACTGATCGATGGCCTGCGCTTCAAGCAGCTGTTGTCGAACCTGGTCAGCAATGCCATCAAGTTTACAGAGGAGGGGCGCGTCAGCATCCGCATGGGTGGTGTGCTGGTCGAGGATGCTGTACTCCGGGTAGCTCTTGTGGTGGAAGATACTGGCGTGGGTATCAGCCCAGCCGAGCAGAGCCGGTTGTTCCAGCCCTTTGCTCAGGTCAAGCGCAATGTTCAGCATCTTGAGGGCTCCGGGCTTGGCCTGGTGATCTGCCGCTCGCTGTGCGAAATGATGGGTGGCCAGGTAAACCTGAGCAGTGAGCCCGGCCGTGGCACGCGAGTGGCGGTTGACCTGCGCCTGCAGGTGCTGGAGCGCATGAGTGGCGCTGTCGCGCCATCGCCCGAGCCGCCTTGTCAGGTCTGCTGTCTGCAGGTGTTGGTGGTGGATGATCACCAGGTCAATCGCCAGGTGCTGCACCAGCAACTGCAGTTCCTCGGCCATGAAGTCATCCAGGCGCAGGATGGCCAGCAGGCCCTGGCATGCTGGAGCGCGCAAGCCTTCGATATTGTCATCAGCGACTGCCACATGCCTGTCATGAGCGGTGTGGAACTGGCGCGGGAGATTCGCCGACAGGAACAGGAGAAAGGGCTTGAACGCACCGTGATCATCGGTTTGACTGCCGATGCCCAGCCTGAAGAAATTGAACAGTGCATACAGGCCGGCATGGATGATTGCCTGATCAAGCCTATAGGACTGGATGAGCTCGGCAGACGCCTCGCTGCCTTGGGCACATCTGGCGAGCCTTCAAGCATGCCTGGACCTGTGCCACTGTCGATGCGGCACGCTGAGAGCCCATTGCTGGATCTGGGGCCTCTTGAGGTGCTGGTAAGCAATCAGCCAGCCAAGTTCCGCGAGATTCTTGACAAGCTGGTTGGCAATAACCGTCGGGATAGCCAAGCGCTTGGCCGATTGCTGGAGGAGGGGGCTACCGGGGCCCTGGCCGAGCTTGCGCACCGGATCAAGGGCGCCGCACGTGTAGTCAAGGCGCAGCAGGTGGTAGAGAGTTGCCGGCAACTGGAGTGGCTGTGCCAGAGCACCGATATCAGCGTTGCGCGCCTTGCGCAGGCGGTCGAGGACGTACAGTCCGCCATCGATGCACTGGATCAGGCGCTCATGTATCTTCGGAAATTTCCTAGTGATGGCTCGGATACTGCCTAGGTAATCACAGCTAATTGCCTACGTACTCTGTACGTCCAATGTGCCAGGCAAAGATTGTGATGAGCAAGTCGACAAGGTACTCCCGCTTCGCCCTGGCCATCATCGTCGCGACGGTGATCGGCAGGGCGCAGGCGGTCACCATCGTTTCGGATGAAAGCCGCATCGAACCGGGGGGAACCCGTTACTATTTCACGGTCACCGACTGGAACAGCGGGGGCGGAGCGTACTGTACCGATCTCAGGGCGGTCAGTTGTAACCTGAGCATCCATGGTGTTCACGGAGCAGGCAACTACATGAGGATGATCTCCAGTGGAAACTACTGGAGGTTGACGCCCTCAACCTCGATGAGCAGCATCTACAGCCAGTTGAGCACTCAGGGCTTCAAGATCCCTTTCCATGGATCGGTACTCGTCCCCAAGACCACGACCATCGATGACCGGTTCTGCATCTCGTTTACCGAAGGTTATTCGTACGAAGGCACTGGTGGCTTCGTGGTTCCTGTAGGCCCCTGTACCAAAGTCAAGAAACCTGTGGTGCAGTGCCAAATCAATGGTTCTCCGCTCATTGATCACGGCACTGTGAAAGACACAGAGGTCAATGGCCACGAAGCGACGACACAACTGCAACTGGCTTGTACCAATGTATCCAGCGTCACTGTCACGTTGAGCAGGGATGGCTCGAAGGGTGTGCGCTTGAGGTCCGACAACAGCCTGTACTCGCAGCTCACCATGAATGGCTTGGACGCCTCGGCAGGCCTGCCTGTCGCGGTGGAAGAGGGCAGTCCTGCGCGGCTCCTGATGAAGTCAAGACTGGTTGGCAGCGGCTTGGTCACTCCGGGAGAGTTTTCCGGCTCTGCGGTAATGACCGTTTCCATGCCCTGAACCACGGTACCCTTCACACCCGAAAGCGCGACACACTGGCCTGCATGCCCTGGGCAATCTCGCCCAGCCGCTGCGCCGCCGAGGCCAGCTGCCGCGTGGTGTCGGTGCTGTCCCGCGACATGCGGGCGATCAGCTCGACCTGCTGGGCGACATCCTGGCTGGCCCGAGTCTGCTCACCGATGGTCTGCGAGATTTCTTCGACCACCGACGCGGCGCGGCGGGCGCCTTCACGAATCTGCTGGATCGACGCCCCGGCCTGAGTGGCCAGCTCCACGCCGGCGCGCACCCGGGTGACACCGGTCTGCATGCTGTCGACGGCGTTGCCCGTGCTTTGCCGGATACGTTCGATCATGCCGGTGATCTCCCGGGTCGACTGCGCCGTGCGCCCGGCCAGGCCCCGCACTTCGTCGGCGACCACGGCAAACCCGCGCCCGGCCTCGCCGGCACGGGCGGCTTCGATGGCCGCGTTCAAGGCCAACAGGTTGGTCTGCTCGGCGATGGTGTTGATCACCTGGATGATCGAGTGGATCTCTTCCGAGCTTTGCCCCAGCACGGTGATGGTTTCAGAGGAACGGTTGACCGCTTCGTCGATCCCCTGCATACCGCCAACCACGTTGAGGATGACCTCGCCGCCGTCGCTGGCCAGGCGCTCGGACTGCCCGGAAATGGCCTGCGCATCGCGGGCGTGGTCGGCGATCCGCGCCAGGCTGGCGATCATCTGCTCGGTGGCCGAGGCCATGCTCACGGCGCTGTCGGACTGCTGGCTGGTACGCTGCACCAGGCTACTGGAAGCCTGGCCCAGTTCATCGGCCACTTCGCGCAGCAGCAGGTTCTCTTCATGGATGGCCTTGATCATGTTGCCCAGGCTGTCACGCATGTCCGCCAGCGAACGCAACAGATGCCCGGTTTCGTCACGGTCGTGGACCTCGATCGCGGTGGTGAGGTCGCCCTGGGCGATACGCTCGGCAACCGCCATGGTCTGGCTCAATGGCCGCAGGATCGAGCGCAGCAGCAGGAAGGTGCACAGCACCAACGCCAGGGTCGCCAGGATCATCCCGGCCACCAGCACGCTGATGCCCTGGTGCAGGGTGGCGGTGCTCTGTTCGCGGCTCTTGTCGGCATTGCCGGCGATCAGGTCGCTGAGGGTGCTGTTGCGCTGCTCCAGCTCCTTGAAGGCGGCGACGAAGGCCGGCAGCTGCGCCTGGGCCTGTTCAGGCGACTGCAATGCCAACTGGATGATCGAGGTGGCGCTGGCGATGTAGTGGTCGAGGAGGGGGCCCAGGTCGTTGATGGCCTGGTGCAGGTCAGTGTCCAGGGGCAGCTCCAGGTTGCTTTGCACGACGCTGCGGAACCACTTGGCGTGCTCGTCGAGGTCGGCCAGCACCTGGTTGGCGGTGTCGGTATCGCCCGGCTTGACCAGCAGGGCGGCCAGCACATCGGCGCGCAGCGCATCGTGCATCATGTCGCCTTCCATATGATTGCGCAGGGCCGCCATGCTGGCCTCGCTACGTTGCAACGCCTGGTTCTGGTCATGCTCGGCGAGCAGGCCGCTACCGCCGAGCAACAGGGCGGCGAGGATGCTGACCAGACCGAACCCGATGGTTTTCTGGCGAATGTCCATTTTCGAACAGGCTCCGTGGGGTGGGTCTGGTGAGCATAGATGGTTGGAGGTATTTCGCTGGCCGGAACAGGTCTGTGGAGGAGGGTAGGCAGTAGGCTCATGCCACGGCTTCAGAATTTCCTGGCTTATGTATATAACTCAACTAAATATTTATTTAGTTGAGTTATACTTTCTCGTTATTAAAAGCTGAGCAGGGCGAAGGGCCGTGTTGCAGGAATCTATCAAGCGTGTGAAGTTTTCGCCCAACTCGCTTACCTTGGCAAAAACATCAAAGGAATGAGACACCTTCATGCGTCGATTCGCCGTGTTACCGCTGTTGCTTGCCCCCATGATCGCCTGGGGCGATTGCACGCAGCACCTGCAAACCTGGGCCCAGGACCTGCATCCAACCTTGGAGCTCGCCACCGAGTTTGTGGTCTGCAAGGTCAATCCCGCAGACGCCAGTCAGGTGCTGGCAGTCTTGCCTTTGATGGTGAACGTCGATGAATACGGGCAAGGCGATTACGGCCTGGATGTGCTGGTGGCCGATGCCGTCAGCGGCAAGGTCATAGCCCACAGTTACCAGGAGGCTGCGATCGCTTCCGACGCGGTGCGGTTTTCAGGCCTGACGCTGGACACCGCACGTTACCAGGTCGCGCCCGGACTGCGGGCATTTGGCGTGCGCATCAGTCATACAGGCTCGTCACGGGTCAATCCGTTCGGCAGCGAAACCCTGAATCTCTACGTAACCGACGGTTCGCAGTTGCGGCAGATCATGGGGCAGTTGGTTGTAAGCGAGAGCAATGGCGAATGGGACGGTGTCTGCGCCGGTGAATTCGGCGAGACAAAGCGGACCCTGGCGATTGGCAAACCTGGCAAGGATGGATTCAGCCGATTGCGGGTTACCGAGGTTTCGACTGGCAGGCAGGCCGTTCTCAAGGGCGAGGATGACTGTGAAGAAATGGAGGTCAAGTCGAGGACGAAGACGTTTAACCTGGATTATGACGGCGCTCGGTATGGAGTACCGAAGGAATTGACGTACCAGTGAGCTGGACGGGCAATGGGGCTTTGATGGAGGCTGAAATCTGGCCTCCCTCTGGGCATGGTGCTTAATACAAACCTACGCATAATGTATATTATGTTAAATGACGTATCAAGGGAGGTGACCTCCTGTGTCTGTCTCTAGCCAGTTTCACCATTCACCGGCAGCGTTTTCAGCGATCGCCGGTTCCCTTCCTTATCAGTGAGCTAGCAGAGAAAGCTCGACCACGACTCCA
This sequence comes from Pseudomonas sp. WC1, assembly GCF_050586565.1. Classification (NCBI taxonomy): domain Bacteria; kingdom Pseudomonadati; phylum Pseudomonadota; class Gammaproteobacteria; order Pseudomonadales; family Pseudomonadaceae; genus Pseudomonas; species Pseudomonas sp. WC1. Next base: position 42 of record NZ_JBOBDQ010000019.1, on the reverse strand, counting down.
AGCTTATTCACCATGTAGTGGTCAACTCATCCCGGACACGGC